>DATBAY010000607.1:0-2146 GCA_036271295.1 Lacipirellulaceae bacterium
GTGGCGGCGCATAACAACCCGGCAAACCGGCCAACTCATCCGTAAATCGCTGATAGCCAAGATCGATCCCGAGCGTCGTCGCATATTCTTCGAACAACGTGCGCGCCGCGTCAATCTCTTGCGCGGCGTCCGCAGGCCGAATTATTAAACTATCGGGCCGCATGCCGAGTCTCTCGTTGCTAGCCGCGATGATTGAGCCACGCTAACCAGTCGAGTAAAACTGCGATTGCCGTGATGACGCCCAGTAGTTCGCGAATCGTAAATCGCCACGGACGCCAGCCGTACTTCCGGCGAAATGGCTCCGCCCACACGCTGCCCCAGAGGAAGTAAGTGAAAATGATAAGGAAGGTTCCGACCGCGCTATCCTCGGGCCCCAGGCGAAACAGCCATATGATAGGCCTAATCGGCAATGTAAAAACGTTCATGAAAGCGTAATAAATCCAAGGCGGCTGATAGCGTCTATGATGGTCCGACAAAGGTCCGAAGTTGATCTCTATAAAAGCGAGAACTAGGACATGCACGAACCCGAGCCCAGCCGCCAACAACCACCATCGCCAATTCCCAGAGCTTTTCGCCTCCATATCGGTCAGCATATCAATCGCAAACTAATCGCCAACTTTTTTGTTGAAATTGTGCCACGACCTATGCTACGTTCGACCCACACCCAATCGACCTCTCTTTGACAATTCAACATCAATCACCGCACCATACCGTGGCCCGTGGCTGCCCACTCGTGACCGTCATCTGGCGAAGTCAATTCGTCGAGATATGCGCGGTCTGCCCTCGCGTCGGCCACTTAATTGGCGCTCTTTCGGCGCGCTCGGCCGAGCAAAACTCCAGAGTTTTGCACCCCTTTTGTGGGACCCCCATTTTGCGCGCAAAACCTGGCGCCCCTTGCGATTGGCAATACCGAAAGCCCCCCTAAAAATAGGGTTCGTTCCGCATATTCCCTATGAGCGGCCCAAATCTTTAGGATGCCTCCCAGCCTCACGAATTTCCTTGGGGGATCGATCGCCCGGCGGGCTACGCTAACCTACACTTTTGTCGCACACCCGAACCGCTTTTCCGATTCGGTGGTGCAAGTCGTTACGGTTAGCTCGCTCACGATGGCGTCCAAGCGGAGATTCGCAACATGACACGCTTCCACAATCGCAACCGCGCCGCGTTCTCGCTCATGGAATTGCTGGCCGTCGTCACAATTCTTGGCATCATCGCCGCCATCATCGTTCCGCGCGTCGCAACATCGAGTAGCACGGCCAAAGCGAAAGTCATGGCCCACCACAAAGCCACGATCAACTCTGCTGTCGAGCGCTACTACATCGACAACAACACCTGGCCGGCGAACGACCTCTCCGACATCGGCACCAATCTCAACTATTTCCCGGACGGTCTGCCGGCAAACCCGGTCGATGGTTCAGCCTACACGCTCAACGCGACGACGCATCACGTGAACTAGCGTTGTTAGATCTCGGCAGCCGCGTTCGCCGATGGCGACCGATTGCGAGCGCCGCGTTTACGCCGCATTCGCCAACTGTGGTGGCGCTTCCGGTGGACAGAATTCTGCCTGCGTCAGTTGATCCCGCCGCTGGGCCAACAAATGCCGCGCATCGGCAACGAGCGTGAGAATGCCCACGAACGCTTCGTCGCCTTGCAGTCGCCGGCGAGCGTAATCATCAATCGCAGCCTGCTTCACCGCCACGAGCCGCGCCTCGAGATAATCGATCAAGTCGCGGGGCAGCGCGGGCGCGTTCGCTTCCTGCTCATCGCCGCGCACCAGCCGTTCGATTTGATCAATTTTTCGCAGGTAAACGTCTGGATGAACGGCCTTGAGACCACGGAAAAAGCCCCACACGGCAAACACACCGGCGCCGCCCGCACCGACCATACTGGCGATGGTTTTCAAGCGCTCGAATATCGCACTCAGCGCAAACGGCTTTCGCCCCTTCGCGAACGCGGCAGCGCCCGGATGGAGCGGAAACTCGCTGTTGTCGTCGGCTACCGTGAGCTCGGCGTGGTACTTGTCCATCACTCCCGCATCGAGCGCTTCGAGCAGCCTCAGAATCGATGTCGTCGGCACATCCTTGTTTGCGACCAGCATCAGTCGCAGCCCGAACGTCGGGCAATCCGCCGCCGGTATCGGTGGATT
>DATBAY010000608.1:0-9005 GCA_036271295.1 Lacipirellulaceae bacterium
CGCTCTGAATAACGGCCCGGTCGATGCGTGCTCGCTTCGTCTCCGCCGCGTCGAACAGCGCCCGATCGCATAACTGATTTACGAGTCGCGGCACTCCGTCGGTCGCCTCGAAAATCGCTTCCCACGCGTCGTGCGAAAACATTTCATCCGGCGCGCCGCTCGAAGCCGCAATCTGCGCCCGCACGAATTGCGTCGTTTCTTCTCGACCAAATGGGCCCAAGTAACAGCGGGCCGCCAAACGTTGACTGAACGACTCCAAGTCCGGATGCGCGAAACATTCTTCCAGCGCGCTCGACCCTGCGAGCACCAACCGCACACGCGGCATTCCACCGCGTACCAGATTCGTCAGCACCCGCAACTCATCCAACAGATTCGTAGAGAGCGTTTGCGCTTCATCTACCAATAGGAGCAATCCCGTCGGGCATTCTTCGCGCGAGAGGAGATGGTCGAGCAAACTGAGCCGCAAGTCTCCTTCATCCCGCACGCGGTACGGTAATCCAAGCTCAAACAAAATCGCCTGCAACAAAGCACGTCGCGTGCAGAGCCTCGCACAAGCGGGCAGCACCACGTCGAAGCGCTCGTGATATTGCGACGCGAGCACCTGCAGCAACAACGACTTTCCAGTTCCTGGCCCGCCGATCACGACGGCCGGCCCATCGCCTCGGTCGATCGCGCGGCCAAGCCGATGCCGCGCATCCTCGATCGAAGCCGCCGGGAAATACCGCGCGACTTGTGGATACGTTGGAAAGACACGCTCCTCACGTTCCGCAAGTTGGCGAAGCGAGGCTCCAGTTGTCGTCGCGTTGGTTCTCATCTGCAATCGTGCCCCACGGCAAATCGGATCAATACGGGTGGACCATCGTCTACCATCGGCAGGAAAGCGAAGTGTCCTTTGCAACCATCCGCACGTTTAGCCGCGACGCGAAGCGGAACGCGAATTCACGCAAGGTTTCCACTGCTGTCATGCTAGCCCTATCGGCCTTCGCGCACGTATTATGCATTCATGTTCCGAATAAAGATCTGCGGCATAACGAACGTCGAAGACGCGCTCGCGGCTGTGTACGCGGGAGACGATGCCGGCGCCGACGCGATCGGTCTCAACTTCTATCCGAAGAGCTCGCGCTACATCGATGTCCCAACGACAACAACAATTCTCAACGAGATTCCACCATCGCTCTATCGCGTCGGCGTCGTAGTGAATGAAGAGGCTGCAGAACTCAACCGGCTCATAGCAACATTAGATGGCACGTCGACAAATCCCCTACACGCAATCCAATTACACGGCGACGAGCCGCCCGCATACTTAGCAACCGTTCGCATCAAAACGATCATCCGCGCGCGGCGCTTCACCGATCGCGGCGTCGCGGCCATCGCAGCAGATCTCGAAGCCTGCGAAAAATGGCGACGCTTCCCCGACGCCGTCCTCATCGACGCCGCCGCGCCCGGCCAATACGGCGGCACCGGAACCACCGTCAGTTGGCGCGGCCTCGCCGACTACCGGCGCTCGTTACACAACGTGCCACTCATCCTCGCCGGAGGCCTCACGCCGGATAATGTCGCCGAAGCAATTCGCATCGTGCGTCCAGCAGCAGTCGACGTCGCTAGCGGCGTCGAATCATCGCCCGGAAAAAAAGACCACGCCAAACTTCGCGACTTCATCGCCGCCGCACGCGAAGCGTTTGCCAGCAACAGTTAGCGCTGAGATTAACCACTAAGGCACGAAGGGTATAAAGGATTTATTTTCAATCGAGGCCATGGTCAGAAAACACAAGAAATCATTTTTCTTTCTTCGTGTCCTTCGTGGTGAAATCCCTTTTCGAGGCGCGCCATTCGGAATATATCGATTGTGCCGCAATTCACATATTTAAGTAGGATCAGCCCCCCTCCGCTTGTCACATTTACCGTTTACCACTTACAATAAAAGCTTCGCAAAATTCGACGTCTATTGAGGAGATCGCCGTGTCGCAAGTCGCCACGAAACTGCCGTACAAAGTTCTTGAATGCACGCCCGCCGAGTTCAACAAACTCGCCGAATGGGGCCGCAAAGAAATCACGCTCGCCGAAAATGAGATGCCCGGGTTGATGGCTCTCCGCGAGAAGCACGGCCGCACCAAGCCCCTCAAGGGCGCACGCATCGCCGGCTGCTTGCACATGACGATCCAGACTGCCGTGCTCATCGAAACATTGAAAGAGCTCGGCGCTGAAGTGACCTGGAGCAGCTGCAACATTTTCTCCACGCAAGATCACGCCGCGTGCGCGATCGCAAAAGCTGGCATCCCGGTCTACGCGTGGAAGGGCATGAACAACGAAGAGTTCGATTGGTGCATCGAGCAAACGCTCTTCTTCCCCTCGGGCGAACCACTCAACTTAATCCTCGACGACGGCGGCGATCTCACCGCCATGGTTCACGACAAGTTCCCTGAGCTGATCGAAAGCATCAAAGGTCTCTCCGAAGAAACGACCACAGGCGTGCATCGCCTCTACCAGATGCACGAGCGCGGCGATTTGAAGATGCCCGCGATCAACGTGAACGACTCCGTCACGAAGAGCAAGTTCGACAACCTCTACGGTTGCCGCGAATCGCTCGCCGACGGCATCAAGCGCGCGACGGACGTCATGATCGCGGGTAAGGTGGTCGTCGTCGCCGGCTATGGCGACGTGGGCAAAGGCTGTGCTCAATCCATGAGCCGCTTCGGTGCCCGCGTGCTCATCACCGAAATCGATCCGATCATCGCGCTGCAAGCGGCGATGGAGGGTTACCAAGTCACGACGATGGAAGAAGCGGTTGAAGAAGGTGACATTTTCGTCACCACCACCGGCTGCCGCGACATCATCACCGGCAAGCACATGTCGCTCATGAAGAACGATGCGATCGTATGCAACATCGGTCACTTCGATCTCGAGATCGACATGGCCTGGCTCGAAGGCGAGGTGAAAGCCAAGCGAGTGAAGAAAGACAACATCAAGCCGAACACGGTCGGCGCCGTCGACAAGTTTACATTCGACGACGGCCACTCGATTGTCATTCTCGCCGAAGGTCGGTTGGTGAACCTCGGCTGCGCGACCGGCCACCCGTCGTTCGTCATGAGCAACTCGTTCACGAACCAGGTGCTCGCGCAACTTGCGCTGTGGACCGAGACCGACAAGTACGAAATCGGCGTCCACGTGCTGCCCAAGAAGCTCGACGAAGAAGTCGCCCGGCTCCACTTGGCCAAGCTCGGCGTGAAGCTGACGAAGCTCACCAAGGCCCAGTCCGACTACATCGGCGTACCAATCGATGGGCCGTACAAACCGGAATACTACCGGTATTAATCGCTCGCGACGCGATTGGGGTTTGACAACCACGGCAGGCTCCGAGAACAATTCTCGGAGCCTGCTTTTTTGTTTTTTGGAACGGATTGATTAGCTATGCCAGACATCGCCGCTTTGCGAGGAATTCGCTACGACCTGGGCCACGTTGGTTCGCTCAGCAATGTAATCGCACCGCCGTACGACGTAATCGACTCGCAGCTGCAACAGCAGTTGTACGATAAGCATCCGGCCAACGTCGTTCGCCTAATATTGAACAAGGACGAACCGGGCGACGACGAACAAAACAATCGCTACACACGCGCAGCGCGGCAAATGCGCATCTGGCTTCGCGAGGGCGTGTTGTTCACCGAAGCGAACGCCGCGATCTACGTCTATCATCAGGTCTTCACAGAAGGCGGCGTCGAGCATACGCGGCGCGGATTCATGAGCCGCTGCCGGCTCGAGCGATTCGGCGAAGGCAAGATCTTTCCGCACGAAGAAACGCACGGCGCCGCCAAGGCCGACCGGCTTAAATTGTGGGGTGCGTGCAAAGCCAATCTAAGCCAAATTTTCAGCTTATTCCCCGATCCACAAAACGAAGTGCAAGGCATTCTTGAGGCGGCCATCGCGGGCGTTGCGCCGCTTGAATCGACCGACCATCTCGGTGTCGTTCATCGCCTCTGGCCTGTCATCGATGTAAAAACGATTACCGAGGCGAGCGGCGCGATGGGCGACCGCCCTGTGTATATAGCCGATGGCCACCACCGGTACGAAACCGCGTGCAATCTCCGAGATCAAATCGCTGCTGAGATGGGTGCCCGCGGCGAGAAGATGTCACCCGAGCACCCGGCGAACTTCGTGCTCATGATGTTCGTATCAACGAGCGACCCGGGTATGCTCGTCCTGGCCACGCACCGATTGTTCCGTGGCTTGCCGTCGATGACTTCCAGCCAACTCCGAGAAAAGCTCGGAGACTCCTTCGAAATGGAACCGGCCGGTACCGGCCCCGAACGAGCACGTTCACTGTGGGAAGAGATCGAACTCGAAGGCGATCAGGCAACGCTCGGCCTCTACACCGCCGCCGACAATCAATGGACGCTCGTCCGCCTGACCGACGCAGGCCGCGAACGCATGGCAGAAGCCGCGAGCGAACATTCCGACGATTGGCAAAGCCTCGGCGTGAGCATCCTGCACCGACTTATTATGGACACGCTCCTCGACGCTTCGAAGCTGCCCGCGCCGAAATACGTGCGTGACATCGAAGAAGTCGTAGAAGGCCTGAAGCACGGCGATGCCGCCGGACGCGATGCCACCGGTCAAGCCGGCTCCGGCGGCCGCTTCGAACTGGCCGCCCTGGTGATGCCGGCGACCGTCGAACACATCCGGGCCATTTCTAGCCATGGCGAACGGATGCCGGCGAAGAGCACGTATTTCTATCCGAAGCTTCTCAGCGGATTAGTAATCAACCCATTGGAATAAGGGGCTGGAGACTAGGGGCTAGGGACTGGGGAAAAGATAAATGGCTGCTGCATTTCCCCAGCCTCAAGTCCCAAGCCCCCAGCTCCTACTGTTTCACGTGAAACGACTTCGCGGTCTAGCGCGTCTGGCCCTACTCCGTGATCTATGTGTTCCACGTGAAACAGAGAAGATGCGTGGCACGCTGCCGGTTGTTTCACGTGGAACGAGTCTGCCGCCAATCACGCCATCGTGGTAGCACGTGCCGACCGATCATCGTGCCGAGGAACAGTGTCACCCATTGATACAACAGCCACGCGAGCAGAACGGAAAAGAAAACTCCGAACCTCATTCTGGACAATCGAATTGCCGTAAACAGCAGGCTCATCCACAACCCTAGCCAAAGCAGGTGGGAAATTCGAAACTGAAAACGCAATGGTTCCTTTTCGTTAGCTGTTGATACCTCATTGAAATTGAAACGGCTGCTTCCGATCGCAATCAGCGCCCGGCGCGAGGCGATTTTTGCTTCGCGCATGTGAACGGCGCGTCGCCCACCACTAAGCGCTCCATACTGCCCGACGATCGTCGCAATTGCAGGTATGAGTAACATCAGGCGGAACGCACCGGGCGGCGCGCCGACGGTCACGATCGCAGGCAACGCGGTGGAACAAGGCAATGTGGCGATAAATGCAACCAGGCCACCTGCAAATGCGGCGAGCTTCAACCAATCGGTTCGAATGTTCAATGACCAAATCGCAAGGTGCACGACCGGCAGCGTGATAATTGTTGTGAGGCAAGTCCAAACGAACCCAATCAAACCGCCGATCACGCCGACAGCTGCTAGGGCGACGAGAAGACCAAAGATCGTGGGAGGAGCGGCCGTTATCCAAAGCCGCCCGTTCAACACTCCCTCTACGAATGATATGGAATTCAAGAAGAGCACGAAAATCAGCGGGAAAAGGGCGCCGGCCAAAATGATGCGGCGACCGATGCTCGTCCAACCAAATGACGCCAGATCTTCGAAGTAACGAGCGTCGGTTTGCTGAAGTGCGAGGCGCGCGATCGCGGCTTCATCTGGCATTCCGGCTGAAGCTTTGCCATTTGGATGTTCAGTCATTGGGACGTATCGTTCGCGGCTTTGCGTAAGAGTGAAAGCAGCATTGGCGGCACCTCCACATTTTAAGCCGTGCGTGCTGTCGTCGCTCGCGAGAATTCGCGGGGGTCAAGCAAACTCTTTCCGCGCCGGGCGAATCGATACGATCGTCGCCGCCCAAGTGCCGATGAAAGTCTGGCGGCGACGACGGGTTTTCCGCAGTAGCATTCTCGAAATGCTATCGCGTCGAACTAAGCCGGCCGAGCCGCAAGCACTGGTCGGGCAAGGATGCCCGCCACGAAGCCAAGCTTCTAGAACTTGGCCTCGTCAGCCTCAAAAAAGGCCGCTCTACAAACGACTCAGGGAGGATTGGCCGTGTCGAGAGAACGACGCTTAGGACGTGGTTTGGAAGCTCTGCTCGGTCGTTCTTGGGATGAACCGCAGACTCCGCAAGTCGCTGCCAGCTCTGAATCCTCGCCCGAACTTGCTGGCGATGAACGGATTTCGCGAGATGAAAACGGCCAGGTTTGGCTCAACTGCGAGTCGATTGCTCGCAACCCGTATCAACCACGCCAGACTTTTGATGAAGCCGAAATTGCGGATCTGGCTGATAGCATCCGTGCCCACGGTATTTTGCAGCCACTGGTAGTACGCCGGTCGGATGACGGCTTCGAATTAATTGCTGGTGAGCGCCGCTTGCGTGCGGCCCAGGCGGCCGATTGGCGGCAGGTGCCGGTACAGATTCGCGAGGTCGACGATCGGCAGATGGCCGAGTTGGCCATCGTTGAAAACGTCCAACGCAAAGACCTCAACGCGATCGAAAAGGCGGAGTCGTTTCAGCGGTATATCAATCAATATCAATGCACGCAAGAAGAGCTGGCCGGCCGCGTGCAGGTAGATCGTTCAACGGTAGCCAACTTGCTGCGTTTGTTGGAGTTGCCAGCGGACGTGAAGAAGATGGTCCAAGAAGGCGACATCTCGCAGGGTCACGCCCGGGCCTTGTTGCCGTTGGGTGATGAGCAAGAGCAAATCGATTTTGCTCGCAAGATCAAGAAAGAGAGCCTTTCGGTCCGTGCGACCGAGCAAGGCGTTCACGATCGCGTTCACTCTTTAGATGGCGATCAATTGCGGATCGTGGATGCGGAAGGAAATTCGCGACCGGTCGAGCGGCCACGCAACGAGCAAGTTGCGTCGCTCGAACAGGAACTGCGAACTGCTCTCGGAACCAAAGTTGACCTCAGCCAAACGGCCAAGGGCAAAGGCAAACTCACGATCCACTTCCAAAGCCACGAAGCGTTTGAACGAATTCGGCAGTTGCTGACGGCGACGACCGTCAACACCGCGGCGCCGGCCCCGCAGCAGGTGTTTGCTTAGTTCGAGCCATTGTCGGGCATAGCCTGACCTACTGCGCTTACTGAGCCAATATTTCAGTGAGTGGTTTGCCCTCGGCATTTGGGATTTCGATGCCGAGGAGCTTGGCGATCGTTGGCGCCACGGAGCGGTTATCGATCTCACTTAAGTGCACGCCCGGCTTAATGCCGTCGCCCCAGGCGATGAACATAGCGTGCAGGTCGGGGAAGTGAGAGTCGTGTCCGTGGCTTCCTTTTCGCTCCGGTTTGGTATCGACTGGAATGCTGCCGGCGGCCGTATCGCCGAAGAAATAGCCCATTTTTGCGAAGAGCATCATATCGGGCTCGTGCGGATCGCGCTTGGGATTCGCGATGCCATAGTCAGCGAACTCGTCTGCGGCGATGACGCTTGATACGCCTTCGACGTTCGCGAAAGCCGCTTTCACTTTCTTGATGATCTCGTCGCGGTTGGCTTCGTCCAAAATATAGAGGAACGCCGAACCGCCTTGCGGGACGAGTTCCACGACACCGCCGGTCGCCTTCTTTCCTTTGGCTTCCACAAGGCCGGCTTCCTTCAAAACGACGTTAGGAAGCACGGCGATTTTATTTGCTGAGAAGCCGTGATCAGAGACGATGAAGACGGTCGCTTTGCCGGGATAGTCCTTTTCAAGTTCGTCGATAATTTGTTGGACTAGCTCGTCGGCAGCTTTGATGGCTTCATAGGCTTCGGGCGAACGCGGGCCATCGACGTGTTCGGTGTGGTCGACCGCGACGATGTGGAAGAGCGCCAAATTCGGATGGTGCTTGTGCAGGACCATATTGAAAATATTGGTCCATTTCTTGTCGTCATCAATGCTTTGTTGGAGCGTCAACGCACCGATCTTGCCGGTGCCATCTTCCTTCTGAGTGAGTTTGTAACCAGCTTCTTTGCACTCCTCGAGCAACTCGGGCGTGGTGTATTTTAGAATAAGCGAGTCTTCGCCGAGATCGGGACTGTTCCAATCCAGCGCGTGCGCGCCGCGCGTCATTGGCCATCGAATGCCGGCCGTTTTTAGGCCGGCGGCTTTGGCCAGGTCGTAGATCGTGGGGACCTTTACAACCTGATCTTTTTCTAAGGTCGGATCCCAAATCAGCGTTACCTTTTCGCCTTTCACGCGATCGTAGTAATTGTTGCCTACGACGCCATGAACACCGGGTGAAACACCGGTGACGAGCGTGGTGTGGTTGGGCCAGGTGACGGTCGGGTCGGAGGCGCGCATGCTGGCGGCTTTGGCGCCTTCGTCGGCCAGCTTCCGGAGTGTGGGAATCTCGGCAGATGGATCGTTGATGTAGAAATTGGCGAGACCATCGATGCTGATCATCACGACGATGCGGTCTTTGTCTTCAAGTGCGGTTGGCGTAGCGGCGGACACGAAGCGAGCCGCGCCGGATATCACACAACAAGTCGCGATGGCGGAAAGCGAGCGAACAAATTTTCGGCGATTCATGGGGGGGACCGATTTTGGGTGGGAGTTCGAGCGGATCGATCGGCGCGCGCTGACGCCACTCGTTTTATTACTAGCAGGGCGATGCGGCGTCAACCGGCGGAGCCAGTCGAGGCCGTTTCGAAGCTATTATTGTAAGGGAATCGAGTTTTGTGGGCGGCGATTTGGTATCTGTTGTCGTTGGGAATCGTGAATAAAAAATGAAGGGCCCTTTGGGCGGCTGATGCGCGCAGGAGTGATCGCCCTCGTTTCGCAGAAACGGGGTGCCACCTGCGCGATTCAGTCCCGATCACCCAACCGCGGGGGCGTGCTGTGCTGAGATCCCATGGGGGC
>DATBAY010000609.1:0-1572 GCA_036271295.1 Lacipirellulaceae bacterium
ACATGGGCCGGCTGCATTTCAGAGGTCCCAATGTAGCCGAATTCCTCGGCCATCTCGCCACTCGCCGCATCGACGACATGAAGTCGGGCCGCGTGCGTTACTCGCTTTTGTGCAACGAGGAAGGCGGTATCCTCGACGATGTCTTGATCTACTTTGGAATTCGCGGCGGCCAATCCGAGTTCCTCATGGTGGTCAATGCCAGCAATCGCGCAAAGATCGTCGACTGGCTAAATCGGCAGGCAGCTGAATCCGCCGATTTCAAAGGTGTCATCATAACGGACGCGACCACGAAAACGGCAATGATTGCCGTCCAGGGCCGGCTCGCCCTTCAGATACTCGAACCCCGAGTAAAGCTCGCAAGCGCCAGTGCCGGTGTGCCACTTGCCAAGCTTCGAAATTATTCTGTCGCGCACGGTGTGTTTGATTCGTTCGATACTGCGATAAGTCGCACAGGGTATACGGGTGAGGATGGATTCGAGATTATTTGCGATCGCGTCGCCGACGCAGTGCCGATTTGGGAGCGTATCATTGCCGCTGTCGAGTTGGTCGGCGGCATGGCTTGCGGCCTCGGCGCGCGCGACACGCTCCGCCTCGAAGCCGCAATGCCCCTCTACGGCCACGAACTAAGCGAAGCGATCAACCCGCTGCAAGCCGGCCTCAACTTCGCCGTGAATCTCGGCGGCCGCGAGTTCATCGGCAGTAAAGCACTCGAAAAATTCGCGTCCGACAAATCACAACCTGTTCGCATCGGCCTCAAGCTCGATAGCAAACGCGTCCCACGCGAAGGCTGCCCCGTGCGTCACAACGACGCAATCGTCGGCGAAGTCACCAGCGGCACCTTCTCACCGACGCTCGAATGCCCCATCGCCATGGCCTACGTTCAACCTACCGCCCAAGCCATCGGCAACAAACTAACCGTCGACATCCGCGGCACACAATATCCTGCAGGCGTCGTTCCCCTCCCGTTTTACAATCGGCCTAAAAAGAATTAACCACAGAGGACACACCACGTGAAACCTGAATCCCTGCTCTACGCCAAAACACACGAATGGGTCGCCGTCTCCAACGATGGCGGCCAAAAGGTTGCCACGATGGGCCTCACCGCCTTCGCCGTCGAAGCGCTCACCGACCTCGTCTTCATTGAATTGCCGAAAGTTGGCCGCCAAGTGGCAGCCAACGAATCATTCTGCGAAGTCGAATCCGTAAAAGCAGTGAGCGATGTCTACGCTCCCGTCGCTGGCGAAGTCATCGCGGCCAACGATAAACTCGCCGACGACCTGGAACTCCTCAGCCAAGACCCGTTCGGCGAAGGTTGGATCGCCCGCATCAAAATTGCGGACGACGCCGGCCTGAAAAACCTAATGGACTACGCCGCGTATCAAAAACAGATCGCTGAAGAATCGCACTAGAAAACACTGAATTCCCGATCTCAGCTCGCCGCCGCGCGTTCCACCCGCTTGCGGTTTAACTACACCCGCCTACGCCGTCCATGCCGTACTTATACAACACCCCCGAAGACCAAACCGCGATGCTCGCCGCCATCGGCGCGAAATCGCTCAAAGATCTCTTCGA
>DATBAY010000610.1:0-8418 GCA_036271295.1 Lacipirellulaceae bacterium
AGCGGGAACGCGGCCCGGAGTTTTGGCAGTCGGAGCAACTCGGTTAGCTCCAGTAATTCGGGCAGTTCGAACAATGGCAGTGCGACGCGGAGCTTCCAATCGCAGGCAGATCAGGGAAGCCGCGGGCGATTTTCGAGCAACTCGGGCGGTCAGTCGCAGTCAACGAGCGTGCGACAAGGCGATTCGCGTTCTGGCGGGGATGCTCCCAAGTTTTCGAACAAAAGCAGCGACGGGAGCGCGAAGTCGAGCTCTCGCTCGACCGTGCTGGGGCAGCAGATTCAGAGCAATAACTCGCAGAACAATAATCAGCAAAGCAGCAATCAGCAGAACAGCGGCAAGCAAGGGTCGGCGAGCAGCAGTTTATCGAACCGTTCAAGTGGGAATATCGCTCGGAACTCGCAGTTCCGCGGAAACGACACCGCGCGGATCGCGGAGAACGACGATCACAAGAACAAAGGCGACAACCGGAACAACAACAGCAACAGTAAGGGCAACAACGGGCAGAATAACCAGGGCCAGAACAATTCAGGCCAGAATAAAGGTCAGAATAATTCGGACGGTCAAAACCGCGATAGCGGCAAGAACCCGGGGAATAACCCAGCGTCGAAGACGGGCACCCCGTTCAATGGCAAGAACGATCATGTGAATGTGCCGGGGAGCATCAACAAGATCCCGGGCAACGACAATGGTTCGAAGTTCGATCCGAAGAATAGTGATCGCGGTGATAAGAACTTCAAGTTTGGCGACCAGCGCAATGACAATGTCGACAAAAATCACGACGGCAAGCCAGATAATCAGGTGACGGTGAAAGACTTATTTGAGCATCGAAACGGCGACAATCATCAGAAAAATGACCGCCAATTTCGCGATCGCGACTTCCATGGGAAGGACTCCGACAAGGCGGCGTTCAACAAGTGGAATGACGTGTGGAAGGGCAAGAACGGGAGCGGCAAGGATAATCGTGACTGGTCGGGCAAGTGGCGAAGTGGCGACCGCTTCGTAGCTGCTGATGCGATTCGCCACGACTTCTTTTCGCATCATGATCTGAACCATGGTCATGATTGGCATAACATGCCGTTCCAAGCGAGCTGGTGGGATTCGCACCATGGGCACGACCACAACTGGGGTTTCTGGGGCGATTATGCATCGAATCATCACCATCATCCGTGGTATTGGTGGAACTGGACCACGGCGCCAGCGCTCGCGACGTACTGCAGCTTTGGTTGGGGCACGCCGTATTACTGGGACTATGGCCAGGGTGAATACATTAACTGCAATGGCGGCAACGTGTACGTGAATGGTCGGCTGTATGAACCGACGCCGGTGTACTATGCCCAAACGGTGCGGCTGATCGACCAAGCGCCGCTCTTGGAACCAGACGCCGCAGCCGACGCGGATTGGATGCCGCTCGGAGTGTTCGCGGTGACGCCGGACGGTGCGAACCAGCCGAGTGTCATTATGCAGTTAGCGATTACGAAGAATGGCATCATCGGTGGTACGGCCAGCGATCAACAGGCGGGCGCGTCGTACCATATCGATGGAACGGTTGACCAGAAGACGCAGCGGGCCGTTTGGTCGTACATGGATGGCGGCAATAACCGGATCGTGATGGAGTCGAGTATCAACAATCTTACGCAGAACGAGTCGACGGGGCTGATTCACTTTGGCCCGAACGACCAGCGCGTGGTGGAATTTGTGCGGATGCCGGAGCCGAATGCGCAGGGCGAGTTGCCAATGCCGCAACAGGTGGGCATGCCGGCGGGCGGGCCTGGAGATGATGGTCCTTCGTTGCCGCCGCCGGAGCAATGAGAAGTGAGATGTAATGAGATCAACTAATGAATCTCCTAAGAAGCTCGCCCTCGTGGCGGGCTCTTTCGTGCGCGGTAGAATCGCCGGCATGAAACACCACAAGCTGCGAATCGCGTGGTCAGTGTTCTGCGGTCTCCCAGCGATAGTGCTTATATCCTGGTGGGTGCGTAGCTATTGGTGGGTAGACCAAGTGTTCGTGCCGGTAACGAAATCTACCAACTTGGTTGTGAGTTCGATTCCGAACGCGTTCGGTTTTGGATTTGTGGAGAAGGGTTCGGCTGCGACGCAAACGTGGATTACCAACCAAACCGCTGAGTGGATCGCAATTGGCGAGCCACATGATCGTTCCGATTTTCTGACATACTTCCAGTTTTATGATGCCGGCGTAGCGATGCCGTATTGGCTCGGCTTGCTATTGTCCGCAGCCTTCGCCGCTGGTCCTTGGATAAGCATACTGAAATGGCGATTCAGCCTCGGCACTCTACTAATCGCCACAACGCTCGTTGCCGTTGGGCTGGGCCTGATCGTGTGGGCGACACACTAATGGGTGCGCTGGAGAGCCATGTGCAACCCCGTTGGGGGTGTTGGATCGAGGGATATGCTTTGCCCAGGGTGCGCTGCGCGACCTTGGGCTTTGGTGTGGAGCGCCTTCGGTATTGAGTGAGGCGAATCCAACCGGAAAGAAACCGGGGGCTAGCGCCACGCGGCTGATTGGATCTGGCACTACGGCAGCTCCCGCAGGCGGATGTTTTTGAAGTTGATGGGGGCGCCTTCGGCTTCGATGCAGAGGAAGCCGGTGCGGGGGTTACAGTTGTTGCCGCCGGAGACTTCTTCGCCGTTGACCCAGAGGCGGATTTCGCCGTTGATGGCGCGGACGTAATAGTGATTCCACTCGCCGGCGGCTTTGCTGAGGTTCTTGCGGGGGAAGCTGCGCGTGCCATCGGGCGAAACGGGCGGGAACGGTTTAAACGTGGCGGTGCCGACTTGGAAGACGTCGCCGTTGGTTGTGAACCAATCGGATTTCTTGCCGGTTTTCTTTTCCCATTGGTCTTTGAAGGCGTGATCGAGGACTTGGATTTCGAAGCCGCGCTTGGGGAGGTTGCCGGGCTTTAAATCTTTGAGAGCTTCGGCAGCGGTCCACACGAAGAAGCCCGAGTTGCCGCCGGCTTCGAGGAAGTTCCATTCGGCGACGAATTCGAAGTTGGCGTAAACCTTTTCGGAACGCATGACGCCGATCGGCTTGCCTTTGTCGTGAAGGACGCCGTCTTTCCAGCTCCACGTATCGGGAGCGCCGTTGACGGGTTCGAAATCTTTTTCGCCGAGGGCGACCCAACCGGGGCCGTTGCCATCGACGGTGGCTTTTTTGAGGGACGGGTCGTCGGCGGGTTCGGCGGCTCGCAATGGAAGAGCGACAATTGCAAGCGCCAAGAGAAAGAGGGCGGCGCGACGGTGAGCGAACCCCCGGCAGAGCCGAGGGCTGCCGGATGGATCAGCGGGTCGGAGCGGATTCATTGGTTCTGCCTGGTGGGTGAAACGTAGATATCGTTAGGCTCGATCGTAATCGACTTGCCGCTGAGTTCAACGGTTGCTGGTTTGTCGCTGGTGTTGAGGGCGAAAACTTGTTTGCCGCGGTGGGTAGTCCAGACGCCGTCGACTTTGCCGTCGACGCCGGTGAGACCGCTGATTTTGGGAGCGAGCTCTTCGAGCCAATTGGAGTCGGGTTTATCGCGCACGACGTGTAGGTTGCTGGTTCCATTCCACGGGCGGTCTTCGACATCTTTGATGGAATGGTCACCGACGAGAATAATCTGGCCACCGGTGCGTAGGAAGTGGGTGAATTTATCCAGGACGGGCTCATCGACGATGTCGGCTTGGAAAACGATCATCACTTTGTAGCTTTTGGGGTCGAGGGCGCCATCGAGGATGAGGGCTTCGTCGAGGACGTCAAAGTCGCAGAGGTCGCGGAGTTTTTGGCTGGCGTCGATTGTGGGCTTCAGGTCGGCGCCGAGGCGGTACAACGTGGTGGGGCAATAGACGGCGACCTGGGTGTCGCCGGGGCGGCCGGTGACGAGGTGAATGTATTTGTGGATGTCGTCCGCGTGTTGGGAGAATTCGTAGGTGAAGAACTGGGACGCACCGGCGGAAGCATCGGAGAAGATGCGGCGGCGGAAGTTTTGTTCATCGAGCGCGGTGGCGGGCTCGGTGCTTTCTTTGACGTCGTAGAATTGGTAGGCGGTGCCCATCCACTTGTCGGCGAAGATGGCGCCTTGGCAATCGGCGGGTTGCAGGACGATGCCGTAGTTTTTTGCCATGCGGGCGTACCCGGGGCAATAAGTGCCCCAGGCGATTGGGTTCACACCGCCGGCGCTGCCGCCAGGTTTAATGCGGACTTTCGAGGCGGGATAATACTTGAGAGTTGTTTTGACGGATTGCTCGGCGAAGTCGATGAGCGCCTGGTGATACCAGGTAGTGAAGTCGAGCCATTGGCGGCGCTGGTGAGGCGTGGGGAAGGCTTCGGGCGTGGGTTTGAAATCTTCTTGTGAGAGTTGGCGTGGCGGGCGGAGTTCTTCGAAGCCATTCGGTGCAACGCCCCAGGCTTCGCCCAGTTTTTGCACGTCGCCGTATTTCTTTTCCATGGCGGCTTGGAAGGCTTTGATCGCATATTCGTCGCCGCACCAGTAGCCTTCGTGGCAGTGGCCCATGTCGATCCAGGCCGGGACTTCGAGCGGGTAATTGCCTTCGCCGTACGGGCCCAGGATGCAGGCGTAGACGTCGTCGATGCGATTGCCGAAGTGGTCGTGGAGGTTTTTGTAGAAGTGGTCGTACCATTCGATCGTGTGGGGATCGAAGATCGACAAGTAGTTTGTTTCTTCGTTGTGCTCCATGCAGCGCATGAGCGTGCGCTCGCTAGGCTTCTCGCGGAGCCACACGGGCGGAAATTGGACCCAGCAGTAGGCGACGTATTTCAGGCCGGCTTTGTGGAGGGCCTTTTCCATGGCGTCGTGCTGGGACCAATCCCAGGCGCCCGGCTCGCGCTCGACGGCGCCCCAGGCGATGTAGTCTTCGTCAGCGACGAGACCGGCGTTTTTCATCGTGGTGAGAGAATCGGCGGGCGGGGGCGGCTCCAGGAAGTTTTTCTGAGGATGGGAGCCGATCGGTGAAGCTTGGATGAACGAGACCGAGAGGTTGCCGGTAGAGAGATTCCACTCGTGGCCATCGAACGGCGTGGGCGATTGAGCGAGCAGCGAACCAGCGAGCATGCAGAGCAGGGTCGGAGGCGCACAGAAGGCGAGCACACGCCAGGAAGTGTCCATCATGATCCGAATTCCAGATGTGACGTAGTCGGAGAGATCGCGTTGTGTCTCACGACTCACGGGAGGCATAATCCGAAGGCACGGTGCAGTCGGCGTGATTTGCCTTACAGGATAGTTTTGTTGTTCGCGGAGTAAGATCCGTCTCTCGCGGCTGAAGAATGGGCCGCGGCCTCGCTTGACATCTTAGAACACTGCGTGAGTGCGGACAATGAAACGAGTTACGTGCACCGTGATGGCATGAACCGGCCCAAGAAAAAGGCATAACTTTGCTGCCAGCGACTTGTGTGGACAACTTGACTTTGGGACGTTGGGTGAGAGGCTTTCATCACCAGCGGGGGGCACTGGCGCTGCGATATGGCAGAGGGACGGAGTCGACCGATGTGTGGAATTGCTGGGGCGTTTGATCTTATCGGCAAGCGAGATTTTTCGCGCAATCGATTGCTGCGGATGACGGGCGCAATTGCACATCGTGGTCCCGATGATGAGCAGGTTTACCTCGAGCCTGGGTTGGCGCTCGGTGTGCGGCGGCTGGCGATCATCGACCTGGCGGGCGGGGCGCAGCCGATTTGCAATGAAACGCGCGATGTGTGGGTGACGTTCGAAGGCGAGCTGTATGACCATCAGGCGCGCCGCACGAGGTTAGTACAGCGCGGGCACCGATTTACCACGCAATGTGACACTGAACTTTGGGTGCACAATTACGAAGAGCTCGGTGACGGCGTTTTTCGCGACGCGCATGGGCAGTTCTCGGTGGCGCTGTGGGATCGCAACGAGCGCGCGTTGTTGTTAGCGCGCGATCGAGTTGGCATCGGGCCGTTGTTTTACGCGCAGCATGATGGATGGCTGCTGTGGGCGTCGGAAATCAAAGGGCTGTTGGCCTCTGGGATGATCGATCCGCGTCCGGACGCGCGGGGGATCGATTTTGTTTTCAATTTTTATTCGATGCCGAGTGAGCGGACTTGCTTTGAGGGGATTCGGCAGATTCCGCCCGGTCACTATCTCAAGGTGAAAGATGGGGCGATTTCGAAGCGGCAATATTGGGATTTAGAATTTCCGGATCGGGGCGAAGAGCGCCAGTTTCAAAGCGACGACGACGCGGCGGATGAATTGGAAGCGTTGCTGCGGGCGGCGGTGCGGCGGCGGCTAGTCAGCGAAGTGCCGGTGAGCTGTTACCTGAGTGGTGGGCTCGACTCGACGACGGTGCTTGCGCTGAGCACGCAGGAAATGAGCAGGCCGGTGCCGTCGTTCACGATTGGGTTGGATAACGCGGGGCCGACGGACGAGCGGCATAAGGCGGCGCAGTCGGCGGAGTTTTTCGGATCGAAGAATACGGTCGTCAATATTACGCAGGCTGATCTCGCGGTGGCGCTGCCGCGGCTGATCGAAGCGAATGAAGGCCCGGTGGTGGATACGGCTTGCTGCTGCATGATCGAGCTCGCGCAAGCGAATCGTGCGGCGGGGAACATTGTGGCGCTCACCGGGGAAGGCGCGGACGAGGCGTTGGCTGGGTACGTGTGGTTCAAGGGGCCGCATTCCAGAGCGCAAGATTGGTTGGGCCGGCCGTTGGACCGAGTGGTGCGCGAAATTACGCTTTCGGGTTTGATTGGCGGACCGCGTGGTCATCGACCTCCGTTTCGCGCGGCGAGCGGGTTTCGGTTCGATCAGCAGCTGTCGTGGGAGATCAGCGGGCAAAGTCGCGAGTTTCTGTATTCGCGAGAGATGTGGAAGCAGCTTGGCGATTGGTCGGCGTATGACGACCTCGCGATTCCGCGCGAACGGATGAAGCGTTGGCATCCTCTAAATCAATCGCTGTATGCCGGTTACAAAGTGCATTTGCCGGGCAGTTTGCTGATGGGCAAAGGAGATCGGGCGCTCCGGGCGTCGTCGACCGAGGGTCGGTACCCGTTTTTGGACGAGGACGTGATTGACTTTTGCGCGCAGCTTCCGCCCCGCTACAAAGTGCGCGGGCTGACGGACAAGTGGTTGTTGCGGCGGGTCGCGGCGAAGATTGCACCGGATCAGATTCGGTCGCGGCGAAAGGAAATGTTTCGAGCGACGATGAGCCCGGCGTTTTTGCGGCCGACGCGGCCGACGTGGGTTGATGAGCTGTTAAGCCCGGCGTCGCTGCGGGCGACGGGTTACTTCGACCCGGCGGCCGTGAGCCAGGCGAGGCGCATGCAGTCATCGCGATCAAAGTATTCGCTGGCGCGGTTTTCGCTGGATATGGGACTGACGGCGGTAATTTCGACGCAGCTTTGGCACCATATTTACTGCGGTGGCGAACTCGCGGATTTGCCCGCCTGGTCGCCCCCCGAGCGCGATGGGGATGGGATCGAGAGCCCCGAAGTTCGGTATGGTCGGTATAAGCGGCCGGCGGCTGTAAAGTTGTAGCTCCTCTGCCGATATGATAAGTACGGGAGACTTTGTCGACTCGTTTCGCTCGCTTCTTGTACGACGCGGTAGAAGGCAATGAAGATTACAGTGCTAGGCGCCGGGGCTGTTGGGTCGATGATGGGCGGCCTGTTGCAGGCCGATGCGCCAGATTTGGATGTGACGCTCATTGCCCGCGGCAGCCATGGTGACGTGCTGGCCTCGCGAAAGTCGCTGATCGTCGAAGAGCCGCGCGGTGTGCGCGAGATACCGATTAAGTGCACGTCGGATGTGGCGGCGGTGGCGGGTTCGCAGATCGTGCTGCTGACGGTGAAATCGCATGATACCGAGTCGGTCATGCCATCGGTGCAGCCGTATTTGGGCGATGCGATTCTGGTTTCGATTCAAAACGGGATAAATGACGCGACGCTGGGGCAATATGTGCCGCCCGATCGGCTGGTGATGGGCGTGACGGCAGTGAACGTGCTCGTATCGGAGCCGGGCCGCGTGAGCTTGCAGCTGGGCGGGGCAACCGTGTTTGGACCGCCACGTGGTACGCAGGTGGGTGCGGCGGTGAAGCTGGTCGCAGAAGTGTTCGGGCGGATTCGCTCAGAGTCGCTGCAGTTTTCTGCGACCAGCGACCTGGCGGCGCTGCAGTATCACAAACTAACGATCAACGCACTGGGTTGCGCTTCGTGCTTGTCGGCATCGAATTTTATCTCGGAGGCGTTGTGCCATGCCGGGTGGCGGAAGAACGTCGGGTTGCCGCTGTTGGGAGAGTGCCAGCGGCTGGCGAAGCTCGCACGGATTCGCATGCGGCGGATCGCCGGCACCCCGAGTTTGAGTGGGTTGAGCTACCTGTTGCATGGGATGAATGTGCCGATCATTGGTTCGATTGTGTCGTTCGCGGCGGATCAGATTTACA
>DATBAY010000611.1:0-7867 GCA_036271295.1 Lacipirellulaceae bacterium
GACGAAGTTGGACCTGGTCGTCGAGATACCGGGGAAGTTGGGGCCGGCGGTTTCTTTTAAGGGATCGTATGTGGTGTTGCCGGCGGATAAGTTTCCGGCTTAGCGGGTGATGACCGGATGACCGGAGGGAAGTGTCCGTCCGGCAATTGACGAGCGTGTGGGTGCTGCCAAAACGGCATTTCTGGGTCGCGGCGAATGGTTTTGTTGCCACTCTTGCAGCTGTCGTTTTGGCGGCTGGGCTGCGGCGAATTTTCTTCTTACGCCGCAAATTGCTGCCGCTAAATGGGTTGAGATTTGGCGAGCACGCTTGTTGGCGGGCGGTCGCCAATGGGCATGGGGTGTGCATTATCGTGCAACCAAGTGCGGGCCGCGTCGTAAGGCGATGCCGCGTGTTCTGACAATTCACCGTCGGAGCAGATACGATCGCTCAGGGCATCACGCCTCGATCTGCCGACGCTATGTAACTCTCGGAAATGAACGTAAGGAGAAGAAGTTATGCATCGATGTAATCCAAGGCCGCAACGCAATCGGTTGGGGAGTTTTCTTCCCGCGGGCATCTCAGAAGTCGACCAGTTGTTGGGGCAGTTCTTTCGCCCGGAAGCTGGCATCGGCTGGCGAGCGCCGGCTTCAATTTGGGAATCGGATAACGTATTCCACGTCGAAGTGGATGCGCCGGGTGTAACGAAAGAAAACGTCGAACTGACGTTCGAAAAGGGTACGCTGCAGATTGGGCTGGAAAGGACAGCGCCCGAAGGCGAGCGGACCAACTGGCACAACGAGCGCGGGTACGGCAAGGTATCGCGCAGCGTTTCGCTGCCGGATACCGTGGATCCGAATACGATCACGGCCGAGCTTACCAACGGCGTGCTGCATGTCACGATCACGAAGCTGCCGGAGGCGCAGCCGAAGAAGATCGAAGTGAAAGTGTCTTAATCGAAGTGTCGGATTGCAGGATTGGACGGGGTCGCGCGAAAGCGCGGCCCCGTTTTTTTATGCGCCTGGCGACTCGGCGAAAAAGCCTTTTGTCCGCAGATGCACGCAGATGTGCGCAGATGAAAATACAGGGAAAGATCTAATCCCGCTGTTTTCATCTGCGCACATCTGCGAAAATCTATGGACAAAAAGTGTATTGGCGAGGTGAATGCGATGCGATTAGGCCGGCTCCTATGGTGCGCTATATGGTGGGTGGCAATCGCGACATTGGCGGCGAGGGGTACGCAGCCGAATATCGTCGTGTTTCTGGTGGACGATTTGGGGGCGCGGGACGTTGGGTGTTTTGGCAGCACGTTTTATGAAACGCCGCGGATCGATCGAGTGGCGCGCGAGTGGATGCGATTCACGGCGGCGTATGCGGCGTGCCCGGTGTGCAGTCCGACGCGGGCGAGCATGATGACGGGCAAATATCCGCAGCGGACGGGGATTACGGATTACATCAATACGCGCGGAACGAATCAGCCGGATAAGTGGCCGAGGAACACGCGATTGTTGCCGGCGCCGTACTCAGATCATCTCGCGCTTAGCGAACGAACAATTGCCGAGGTGTTGCGGGACGCCGGGTACGCGACGTTTTTTGCCGGCAAGTGGCATTTGGGCGGCGACGGTTTTTTGCCCAGCAATCAAGGTTTTGAAATTAACAAGGGGGGCATGGAATGGGGTTCGCCGAAGAGTTATTTCAGCCCCTACCGCAATCGGCTGTTGGCCGACGGGCCGAAGGGCGAGTCGCTCACATTGCGATTAGGCGAAGAGACATGCAAGTTCATCGAGTCGAATCGGGACCATCCGTTTTTCGCATACCTCTCGTTTTATTCGGTGCATATTCCGCTCGAGGCGCGTGAGGACCTCGTTGCCAAATACAAGGCGAAGGCCGAGAAGCTGACGACGCCGAAGCAAGAATGGGGGAAAGAGCGGCAGAGTAAAGTTCGGTTGGTGCAAAACAATCCGGTGTATGCTGCGATGATCGAAGAGACGGATACAGCGATCGGCAATGTGCTCGACAAGCTCGACAAGCTCGGGCTCGCGAAGAATACGCTGGTGTTGTTCACGTCGGACAACGGCGGCTTGTCGACGGCCGAGGGGCACTCGACGTCGAACTTACCACTGCGTGGCGGGAAGGGATGGATGTACGAGGGCGGAATTCGGGTGGCGAGTATTGTTCGTTGGCCGGGAGTGGTTAAGCCGGGCAGCGAAAGCGCGACGCCGATCATCAGCAACGACTACTTTCCAACGTTTGCCGACGCGGCCGATGCAAAACTCTCTGGCGAAAAGATTGATGGAGAAAGCCTTACCCCATTGTTCCGTGGTGAGGAGATCGCGGATCGTGCCTTGTACTGGGACTACCCGCACTACGGCAACCAGGGAGGTGCCCCAGCTTCTGCTATTCGACAGGGGAAATGGAAACTGATCGAATGGCGTGAGGATGGCTCGCGGGAACTGTTTAACTTGGATGAGGATCCGGGCGAGTTGAAAAACTTAGCGGACGATCAGCCCGAATTAGTCACAGTACTGCTTGCCAAGTTGTCAAATTGGCGGGCAGAGGTGGGAGCAAAAAAACTTGAGAGCAATCCCCGATATACGACCGCGGTCCGGGAGTGAAGACCCCTGGAGAGATTTGCGATTTGGCCGTACAATCGAGGGTTTGGCAGCTGGGGGTGAGGACGCCCCGGCTCGCTCGTTGGGCGAATGTTGAGAACTCGAATTTGAGAAGTAATCATGGCCGGTAAGCGAAAAAAGAAAGTTGAAACCGTGTTTCTCGTATGCGAGGAGACAGGCGATCACAACTACACGATCCGCCGCAAGACGGGCGGCGAGAAGTTGAAGCTGAGCAAGTTCAGCCCGCGGTTGCGTAAGCATACGACGCACATTGAGAAAAAGAAGTAATCAGCGCGCTCCGCTTCGCGTCGCGGCTAAACGTTTAACCGCGACGCGGAGCGGAGCGTTTTTCGTTGACGTTGCCGACAGGGAAGTGAGATGCCCAAGCGCTGGCGAATTGCGAGTTACGATTCCGCGCGGGTTTCTGCGTTGGGGCAGGCGGCTGGGATTCCGGCGGTTGTGGCTCAACTTCTTATTAGCCGCGGCATTTGCGATGTCGATCGCGTGCGGCAGTTTCTCGATGTGCGGCTGAGCGGACTGCGCGATCCGGAAGAATTGCCGGGCGCGGTGCAGGCCGCTGCGATTCTCCATCAAGCGGTTAAGGCCGGGCGGAAGATCACCGTTTACGGCGACTACGACGCCGACGGGATGACGTCGACCGCGATTCTGCTGCTCTGCTTGCGCCTGCTGGGAGCGAAGGCAGAATTCTACATTCCGAACCGCATCGACGAGGGGTACGGACTCAACTGCGACGCGCTACGAACGATTGCGGGGCAGGGCGGCGATGTGGTCGTTACGGTTGACTGCGGCGTCACGAGTATTGCGGAGGCCGAGACAGCGCGTGAGCTGGGACTCACGCTAATCATTACGGACCATCATCGCGGAGTGGAGCAGCTGCCGCGGGCGGCAGCGATCGTGCATCCGGGGTTGCCTGGGTCGACGTATCCGTTTGCCGGGCTGTGCGGAGCCGCGGTGGCGTTGAAGCTTGCCTGGGCCGTTTGTCAGCAGGCGAGCGACGCCAAGCGCGTGGGCGACGCGATGCGGACGTACTTGATGCGCGCCGTTGGCCTGGCAGCGATTGGAACGATCGCCGACGTGGTGCCGCTCGTCGATGAGAATCGAATTCTGGCGCGGCATGGGCTCAATTGCCTGCGGCATTATCCGACGCCCGGACTTGTGGCGCTCGAGCAGGTTACCGGCCTGGGGAAGAATCCGGCGCTCAGTTGCGAGGATGTGGCGTTTACGATCGCACCGCGGTTGAACGCGGCAGGGCGGTTGGGGCAAGCGTCGCTCGCGGTCGAATTGCTGATTACCGACGATCGTGAGCGGGCGATGAAGCTGGCTGAGTTTATTCATGGACTGAATGAACAGCGTCAAACACTGGAGCGAAGCGTTTATCGGGCCGCCCATAAGCAAGCCGAAGAAACGGGCGATCCTCAAGGCTCGGCCGCCTTGGTGCTGGCGGGGCGCGGCTGGCATGCGGGCGTGATCGGCATCGTGGCTGGGCGACTTGCGGAGCATTATCATCGGCCCACCGTGCTTATCTCGCTCGATGAATTGGGTGCGAAGCCGGGGATGGGATCGGGCCGCAGCGTGGCGGGTTTCAATTTGCATGCGGCGTTGGCGGCGTGCGGGGAGCATCTCGTTGCGCATGGTGGGCACGAGGCGGCAGCCGGCCTGACGATTCATGAATCGGCGGTCGAACCGTTTCGAAGCGCCTTCTGCGCGTATGCCGAACGAGCGATTTCGCATGAGGAACGCATCGCAGAGCTGTTCGTGGATGCAGAGACGCCGCTGGCGGCCCTTACGCACCAGACAGTGCGCCAGATCGAGAGCCTGGCGCCGTTTGGGCATGGCAATGAGCGGCCGATTTTGTGCACGAGCGACGTCCGGCTGGCCGAGCCGCCAAAGCGGATTGGCGCGACGGGCCGGCATCTGGCGCTGCGTTTCGAGCAGCATGGCGTGGCATTGCGGGCCGTGGCGTTCGGCGGCGGCGACTGGGAAGACGATCTTAACGGAGCCTCGGGCCCCTTGGCGGTAGCGTTTCGACCGGTGATCAACGATTTCCGTGGCCGGCAGACGGTCGAGATGCAGCTCACGGATTGGCGATCTCTAGGCGACCAGTAGCAGTTGAGGCGAATTGCATGGGCCTGTTTGCGGACGGTTTTCCGTGCATTATCATAGGCCCATCTCGACGCCACTTCTTAAGTCTCTAACCCTCAGGCGGAAGTTATGCATCTACGATTGTCTTGCTGGCTTGTATGCACCGTATGTTCTCTGGCTGCGGTAGGCTTGAGTTTCCTGTGGACCTCCAGTGCTTCGGCCGACGTGAAGTTGCCGGCGATGTTTACCGATCACGCGGTTTTGCAGCGCGACATGCCCGTGCCGGTGTGGGGTTGGGCAGACCCGGGCGAGGAAGTGAAGGTCTCAATTGCTGGTCAGACGGAAAAAGCGACGGCCGATGACAAGGGAAACTGGCGCGTGACGTTGAAGCCGTTGTCGGTCGGCGAGCCACTGACGCTGGTCGTCGAAGGGAAGAACAAGCTGGAGGTGAAGGACCTCCTGGTCGGCGAAGTTTGGCTGTGCTCAGGGCAATCGAACATGGAATTTGCGCTGACGAATGCTCAGGACGGCGATTTGGAAATCGCCGCGGCCAATCATCCGCAGATTCGGTTGGTGCGCGTAAAGGAGCTTGGGAGCCAAGAGCCGCTCCATGATTTCGAAGGCGAGTGGAACGTGTGCGATCCGAGTTCGGCGGCTCCGTTTTCTGCGGTGGGGTATTTCTTCGGGCGCGAATTGCAAGAGCAGCTCAACGTACCGATTGGCTTGATCGATGATTCCTGGGGCGGGTCGGCTTGTGAGGCCTGGATTCGGCGTGATCGGATGGAAGGCAATCCGGAATACGAAGGCCTGTTGAAGAAGTGGGACGACACGGTGAAAAACTTTGATGAAACGAAATGGAAGGCGGAGCAAGCGGAACGTCAAAAGAAGATTGAAGAAGCGCGGACAACTGGGAAGCGGGGAAAGCTGAAGCGGCCGCAGGCGGTCGAGCCGGCGCAGGGTCAGAATCGGCCTGCGAACTTGTATCACGCGCGGCTCGAGCCAGTGATGCCGTACGCTGTGCGCGGCGTGATTTGGTATCAGGGCGAGACGAACGCGGGTCGGGCTTACCAGTATCGCGATATGTTCCCGCTCATGATCAAGTCGTGGCGTGAAGATTGGAAAGAAGGGGATTTTCCGTTTTACTGGGTTCAGCTAGCCGACTTCATGCCGGAAAAGCCCGAGCCGAGCAATAGTGCCTGGGCCGAACTGCGAGAAGCCCAGACGATGACGATGGATAAGCTCCCGCACACGGGGCAAGCGGTGATCATCGATATCGGCGACGCGGCGGACATTCATCCGAGGAGAAAAGAAGAAGTCGGCAAACGCCTCGCTCGCTGGGCGCTGGCGAAGGACTACGGAAAACAGATCGCGTATGAAAGCCCGCAGTATGAATCGATGGAAAAGAAGGGCGATAAAATCGTATTGAAATTCAAAAACGTCGGTGAGGGGCTCAAGGCGATCGATTACAAGGAAGTGAAAGGCTTCGCCATCGCCGGGGAGGATAAGAAATTTCACTGGGCCGAGGCCAAGATCGTGAAGCCGAACGAGATTGAGGTTTCGAGCAAGGATGTGACGGAGCCGGTGGCCGTTCGTTACGCATGGGCAGATAACCCAGTGTGTAACGTGTACGAAGTGAAATCGCTGCTGCCGTTAACGCCGTTTAGGACTGACGATTGGGACGGCGTGACGAAGGACGCATTGCAGTAAAGTCTCAACAAGAGTGGGACGACGTGAAGTGGCGTCACTTGGATTCGCGACGGTGGGCTAGGAGCCAGTCGTAGATCTTGGGGTTGTTATAGGTTTCGGTCCACGAGTCGTGTCCGGCTTCGGGGTACACTGTGAGCTGGATATCGCCGTGCTCCGCTTTGACGGCGTCGACGATGTCCTGCGATTCGTGGGTCGGGACGACAGGATCCTTGCCGCCGTGAAATGCCCAGATCGGCACTTTGCTGAGTGGTTTGGCGTATTTCTCGGCGTCGCCGCCGCCGCAAATGGGGATGGCCGCCGCAATGCGCTCGGGATACGTCGCGGCGAGCCGCCATGTGCCGTAGCCGCCCATGCTGAGGCCGGTGACATAGATGCGATCCGGGTCAACGTTCAGTTTGCCGGCGACATGGTCGATGAGCTGCATCATTTCTTCGGGTTTCCAAGCGCTACCGACGATGTGCTCTTTCGGACATTGCGGGCTGACGAGGACGAAGGGGAAATCGGGTTTGGATTCCACGATTTTCGGCGGGCCATGGACTTTCACCAGGTCGATGTTGTCGTCGCTTGATTCGCCGCTGCCGTGTAGGAAGAGCATCAAGGGCCATTTCTGGCCGTCGGCTTTGTAATCCTTGGGCACGAAGAGTAAGTAGCGCACGGTGGTGCGCGTCGCATCGCTTTTGGCGTCATCCTTGAGCTCCATCTTTTGAGGGAGCTGTTTACCAGGCTCGACTTTGACGTCGCCCTCAGCTTGGGTCATCGACAAAACTCCAAGAATCATTGCGGAAAGAATGCATGCCATTTTCAACCTGCCTGTTGAGAGATGCACGGTTAAACGAGTAATCCGCCAGCGGATCGGATCACGTGGACGGGGCGGCCCGAGTGGGTTACGCTCAAGATAGTCGTTCAACAGGCCGGCCGCAAATCGACGTGGTTCTCGGAGGATTCTGGGCGGCACGCGGCCGCGCCATCGCATGATCACGATCCACGAACTGACGCGACGATTTCATCTCGGCGGAGCGCAGATCGTGGCGGTCGATCATCTGTCGTTCGTCGTGCCGGCGGGGGAAATTTACGGCCTGCTTGGGCCTAACGGCGCGGGGAAGACGACGACAATCCGAATGATTGTGGGGCTGCTGCGGCCAGACAGTGGTTATGCCGAGGTGGCCGGATTTCGCACCAGCGACGCGCCGGATGAGGTCAAATCGCGGATCGGATTAGTTTCAGCGAACGACGGCGTGTATCCTTGGCTAACTGTGCGCGAGATGCTGCTGTTCTTCGCGGATTTGTACGGACTTTCGCCGGCGGAAGCTCGCGAGAATTTGAGATCGCTGGCCGATTTGTTTGGCCTCACTAGCCTGCTCAACCAGCGCTGTTCCCTACTTAGCACCGGTCAAAAGCAACGCGTGACGCTTGCCAGGGCGCTGATTCATTCGCCGCCGGTGATGTTGCTCGACGAACCCACGCGCGG
>DATBAY010000612.1:0-8518 GCA_036271295.1 Lacipirellulaceae bacterium
TTCCTCGTCGACCATCTCCATCAGCAAGGCATCGGCGTCATCCTCGATTGGGTTCCCTCTCACTTTCCGCACGACGAGCATGGCCTCGCCTTCTTCGATGGCACGCACCTCTACGAACACAACGACCCAAAACAGCGCATCCAGCCCGATTGGAACAGCTACGTTTTCAACTACGGCCGCAGCGAAGTCCGCAGCTTTCTCATCAGCAACGCCTTGTATTGGCTCGATGAGTATCACATCGACGGCCTCCGCGTTGATGCCGTCGCCAGCATGCTTTACCTCGACTACTCAAGAAAACCTGGCGAGTGGATTCCCAACAAATTCGGCGGCCGCGAGAACCTCGACGCCATCGATTTCCTCCGCCAGTTCAACACCGCCGTTTATGCCAAGCATCCCGACGTCCAAACCATCGCCGAAGAGTCCACCGCCTGGCCGCTCGTCTCGCGGCCAACTTACGTCGGCGGCCTCGGCTTCGGCCTCAAGTGGGACATGGGCTGGATGCACGACACCCTGGCCTATATGGCCGAAGACCCGGTCCACCGCAAATACCACCACGGCCAACTCACCTTCCGCATGGTCTACGCCTTCAATGAAAACTTCATGCTGCCCCTTTCGCACGACGAAGTTGTCCACGGCAAAAAATCGCTCCTCTCCAAAATGCCTGGCGATGATTGGCAAAAACTCGCGAACCTGCGACTTCTACTGGCTTACATGTACAGCTCGCCCGGCAAGAAGCTCCTATTCATGGGCACCGAGCTCGCCCAATGGGAAGAATGGAACCACGACGAGCAGTTGCCATGGCATGCGTTCGATGATCCGAATCGCCGCGCCTTGAGCCGGCTACTCGCCGCGCTCAACGAAGCCTATCGCAACGAACCCGCCCTCCACGCGCTCGATTGCGACCCCGCCGGCTTCGAATGGATTGATACGAATGATTCCGAGCGCAGCGTGGTCAGCTTTCTCCGCAAATCGCCCGAAGGCCGCGAGCAAATCGCGGTCGTTTGCAATTTCACACCCGTCCCGCGCCACAACTATCGCATCGGCGCTCCCCGCGGCGGCTACTGGCGCGAACTACTCAACACCGACGCCCACGAACACGGCGGCAGCGGCCAGGGCAACATGGGCGGCGTCGAAGCCTCCCCCGTCCCCTGCTTCGGCCGCATGCACTCGCTCACCCTCACGCTGCCCCCGCTCGGCGCGATCTTCCTGAAATCCGAAGGCTAGTACCGATCGAAAGGATGCTACGAGCCCTTTTCGTTATTGCCCGTCAATCGGTGCGGGATTGGGGGCCGCGCAGAACGCCGGCTGGCGCGCGTTACCGTTGTTGTCCAAAGTCGCCAGTCAGAAGGCCGCGGAACGATAAGTCTTCGTCCAGTAGCGGCCAATGGATGCCGAAGGGCGATAGTTCGACATGGTTCAATTGTTCCGATGTACCGCCCGCGAGGCGAGGATTTTCCGCGACAGAAAAGCGGATTTCTGCGCCGCTTTCCATGGCGATGATCATCTGGCCGTCCTGGAAAACGGCCGAACGCGCTTTATCGGTTAAGGTGTTCATGCCACCGCTCAATAATAAGCGCCCGATTCTCGATTGCAAGCGCTTCGGCCCTAGCCAATTCGCTAATTTTCAGCCCACTGGATTCCCGCAGCTCGACGGCGGGTTCCACGTCGAACACGGCCTCGCCGCCGCCACGCCGAACGTGAACATGAATAGGCAAATGCTCATTGCTGTAGAAAAAGAATTTGTAACCATCCTTTTCAAATACTTTTGGCATGTGTTGCCGCTTCGTTCTTCGCCTGAATCACTCGCCGATACGATAAGTGAGTAAGCGAGAAAAACGGGTCGGAGCTATTTCCGAAATAGTTCTCACCCGTTTTCTTCCACTGACCCGTTTTCTTCCAGGAGTTCCGTCTGACTAGTCCCTATCACCTACCTACTGGAGCAACGGCTTTCTGGTTTGAAGGAATCGGTGGCTCAGAGTCGATGACTTGCTTACCCTTCTTTTTTGCACCCGAGGACTTAGCGGGCTTTTTGCGAGTCTTGCGAATACGCACTGGTCCAATTTGCTCACGTGCTTCTTGGCTGAACATGTTCTGCAATGCGGGTGCTAAATCCTCCGTGTCGATTCGGACGCCGCAGTGGCGATGAATCTCACGGCGCAGAACTCTCAGCACGCTTTCATTAAACAGAGCCTTTCCAATCGACCCGGCACACAAGGCGGACTTGTGCTCCCAAAATCGTTCAAGACCTTTTTTCGCGATGGACTTCTTATGCAAAATCGACAGGCTTTCGACGGCATGATTCAAGTTCTCGTCGGCAAGTGATACAGTGAAAGCCGGGTCGTATTCAATGCCCTCATCTTCATTGAAGGTGACATGATACAAATTCCATTCGACGCCATTGGTGAGCAGCACCCAGCGAAAACCGTTTTCGGCGGCGTAGTGTTTAGCTTGGTCAATCTGCCTCACCCTTAACTCAATCGCTGCTGCTTTCGCTTCCACCAACATACAAATGTTGCCATTTAACTTTAGGCAAATGTCAACATATTTGCCCTTCATCTCTGTTTCGCTTGAGATATCGGTGACGCCGTCGTAACCAAGCCCTTCCTCAAAAAACCGGCGGAGTATCGCAACCGTGTCGGATTCATTCGCCTTGGCTGTTCGCATCTCGTTGAATAAACGGGCGAATTTGCGAACTGACGGGCGAATGTTTGGGACCATATAATTCCTTCGAAACGCGGATTCGCGCGGGGTCACTTCACAATCTAGTCCCTGCGCAATCGAGTATCAAGACAAGCGAAACGCGCACGCCTCGCAAAATATCGCGACTAACTGCCCAAAATCCGAACGCAATATCATGGGCTGGAACAATCTTTCAAAACGCGTCTGTGCCATCTTGCTTGGAGCCCCCAAGAAATTTGTTGATTTTGTGCCACGACCTGTGTTAACGTCGATCCTCGCGCCGCTCCCTCGCGCATGTTCTTTGACAATACGATGAATTCCGACGCTGACCGCGTGTGACCACAATCTGCCGAAGTGAATCCAGCGCGTTTTGCACCGGTGCGCGCACTTTGGGCCAGGAATCAGCGAACAGTTCCCGCGTCGCGGCGCGCAAATTCAACCGAGTTTTGCACCGCGGTGTGGGACCCCTATCCGCCGAGCAAAATGCGCAACAAAAAAACGCCGAGCGTCGTCGGATCTCTCCAACAACAACTCGGCGCTCTTGTTTCGTTACGCAGTGCCGATTATCGGCAGCCGCGTCGCGAGTAAACTCAATTAGCTTACGACACGAAGTCCTTAAGCTTCTTCAACGGACGAACCTTAACCACGTTGCGGGCCGGCTTGGCCTTAAACGTGGTGGGCTCACCCGTGAACGGGTTCGTGCCTTGGCGTTCCTTGGTCGCCGGTTTGTGCTGGACCACGATCTTGGCCAGGCCATGGATCGTGAAGGTCTTCGACGTGCCGCGGCCACTAAGGGCCTTTTTGATTTGTTCGTTGAGTGCATCGAATACGTTGCTGACATCGCGCTTCGACAAGCCGGTCGTCTCGGCAATGCTCGAGAAAACTTCGGTCTTTGTCGGTGGCTTGGTGGTAGTGGCCTTCGCCATAGAACTGAATCCTCCAGACTGTTTTGGTGCAGGAAAGGGTCGTTAAACCGTACAACGTACCGTCATCCGTGCGTCGTGAAGGTGCAAATTAAAGGTTGCTGGCATTGGAAGACAAGGCGGAAAATGCGGATTTTGCCGATAAAAACGGCAGTTTTTAGCAGTGGACCACCCAACTGAACGCCGGAACACCTGCAATTCAGTCGTCGACCGGTCCCAATTTGATCCACCCGCCCAGGATCTTAATGGCCATAGTTTCGCAACTTGATCGTTCCGCCGTACGCTGTAAGATGAATTAACGCCTTAGGTTACGCGGGAAATGGCACGGCGAGCAAACGCCAGGGATAGGTCGAGCCACGTTCGCCGCAGCCGCTTAAGCCAACGCAGGATTCCTAACCGGACCCATTTACCGGTCCGGACGACTCCTCTGTGTGATCGCCGCCGAAACTTCCTTTGAAAGGGCCAGCCGACTGGCCCTGGGGAGCTTCCAAGCTCGAAGGATCGCCATGCCACCGCTTTTTCCGCCCGAGCGAAACAGGGAGGCTCCTGCTCGATCTCTCTGGGTTCCTCTGGTCGTCGCCGGAGCCTGTCTGATCGTTTGGCAATTCAACTGGCAACTTGCGTTGGCTCAGCAAGTCGTGATTCGCCAAGGCCGGGCGATCGATACGCGGAATCACCCGCAATCCGCCGATTCGGACGTCGTCGCCGGCGTCTACTTACCCACCGACCGATCGCTTTCGCGTGCCGTCGTTCGCGCTCGCGAGCGGCTGAAGTCGCATGAGTTCCATGAGGTGCTTCCTTTTTTACAAGGAATCCTCTCGCGCGATGAAGACTCATTTCTCGAACGATCGGGGGACGATCGAGCGCAGCTCGGTTTGAAAGCTGCCGCGCAGCAGATGATCAGCGAACTCCCGCCCGAAGGACGCGACGCGTACGAACTACTCCAAGGCCCAACCGCGCGGCGGCAACTCGAAGCCGCGCTCAGCGCGGGAGACCGCGAAGGCGTCGCCAAAGTCGTGCGACAATACTTCCACACGAACGCCGGCTACGAGGCAACGTTTCTGCTCGCTCAGATGGAAGCCGATCAAGGCCACCGGCTCGCGGCCGACCAACTTTATCGAGATCTTATCGAAGCGCCGCAAGCAGCGGCACGCTTCGAACCACAACTTTCGATCGCCGCCGCGCTCAACCAGCTTGCCGCGGGGCAATCGGATGCCGCTTCGGCAACGGTTCGCGCACTCGTCGAGCGAAACCCTGCGGGCTCGCTCACACTTTTCGGCAAGGAGGTGGCCTTGCCATCCAATGCCAATGATTCGCTCGCGTGGCTTGTCGCTTTGGTAGGCGAAGTGAAAGCCACAACATCGGCAAACGGCAATTGGCTGACCTTACACGGAGATGCTTCGCGCAATACCCAAGTTCTCGGCGGCGAGCCCCATCTCCGGCCGCGCTGGGAAACCCGCGTGATCAACGAGCCGTCCATCGAATCGTTCATCACCAACCGCGCGAACGACTTTGTACAACGCGGCGTGGTCGCTATTCCTGGTGCGCGGCCAATCGCCGTCGGCGACGTAATTGTGATGCGCACACCTACGAACGTCGTCGCCATTGACTGGCAAACCGGCAAGCGAATCTGGGAAACACGCGACGAACAAGAACCTGAAGCCGAAGATACGGCCGCCGACCTCGCGCCTGGCGTCGATCGCGATCAGCTTGCGGGCCAGGCTCGCCCGCTCGAAGAACGAATGTGGGACGACGCCCTGGCGACCGCACTCTCGAGTGATGGCTCACGCGTTTTCATCGTTCGCGGGATGCCAACCTCGCACGGTGAAGAAGCAACGCCGTGGCAAGTCAACGTTTTTGGCCGCGGCGGGCTAGGCGAAAATCCCAATCTGTCCAATCAGCTGGTCGCTTATGACATTGCCACGCAGGGCAAGCTTGTCTGGGAACTTGATGGCTCACGCACGGCCGGCCCCTTCGCTGGTGCATTCTTTCTCGGCCCGCCGCTGGCGATCGACAATACGTTGTTCGTCATGGCAGAAATTCGCGGCGCCATCTCGCTGATGGCCCTCGACCCGGCAACCGGCCACATCGAGTGGCAGCAGCAACTAGTCCGTCTCGAGCAAGGCATTGCCGCCGATCCCGCGCGTCGACGGGTCGGCGCAATACCATCTTATTCGAGCGGCATACTCGTTTGCCCGACCAGCGCGAGCGCAGCGATTGGCATCGACGTCGTGAAGCGACAATTCGCTTGGGTATATCGCTACCCGCGTGAAGTACCTACCGGAAACGAAGCGCGAAATCAGTGGCAGCAACAGCAGGCAATCGCCCAAGGCCAACTGCCACGCACGAACGATCAATGGCTCGACAATTCCGCGGTCATCGCCGATGGCCGCGTGCTGCTCACGCCCCCCGAATCCGGCGAAATCCATTGCCTCGATTTGCAAACGGGGAAACAGCTTTGGAAGCGACGCCAGGGAGAATCTCTGTTTATTGGCGGCGTCGATCACGGAATCGTACTGCTGATCGGCAGCCAAACCATTCAAGCGGTCAAACTTGCTGATGGCACTCCGGCTTGGAAACAGGAAAGCTTGCCCTTGCCCCGCAACGTACTGCCCGCCGGCCAGGGCTACGTCAGCCAAGGCAAGTACTACTTGCCCCTATCGTCAGGCCAAATCGCCGAGATCGACTTCGAGACCGGCAACGTTTCTAACGACGAGCCGGCAAATCCCGATCTGACGCTCGGCAACCTTATTTGCTATCGCGGCAGCGTCCTGTCGCAGTCACCGCTAATGCTCGATAAATTCGAGCAGCTCGACGTCCTCCAAAAACGTACCGAGGAAGCGCTCGCTCATAATCCAGACGACGCCGTCGCACTTCGCGAGCTGGCTGAGATCAAAGACACCGCGGGCGACAAGCGTGAAGCGATCAAACTGCTGAAGCACGCGCTCGAACTTGCGCCGAACGACGCGGTCTGCCAGGAAACGTTGGCCGAAACTCTCCTGCAAGCGCTGGCGGGCGATTACGCCAGCTATCGAGACGATATTCCGATCCTTTCCCGGCTTATTCACACACGCTCCCAGCAGATCGAATTACTCCGCATTACGGCTGCTGGCGACGACAAGCCGGATAACAGGCTCGCAGCCTGGGATGCCTATTTGAAACTTGCCGATTTTACCGCCGAGGAACCTGCCTATCTCTACGTCGACGATCACTATACGGTCCGCAGCGATCGCTGGATCGCCGGACGTCTCTTGGCGATTTGGAACGCGGCCTCACCTGCCGAACGCGACCAACTTTCTGAGCAAATCGCCAAGCGTCGCCCCGATTTAGCCAAGTCGTATACGGCCGGCGAGTTGCGACACTACCTGGCGCATCTCGGCGAGCTTCCCCATGCCGACGAAGTGCGATTGGCCCTCGCCAAATTCTTGATCGAACATGCCCGCCTCTCAGAAGCGGAGCTCGAACTGCTCCAACTCATCAATTCGAACGACGCAGACACGAAATCGACCGCAGCCGCTCTGTTGAAGGAATTGACTGCCAAATCGAAGCATTCGGCGTCGTTGGCAAACGTCAATTGGCCGCGTGGCCACGTAGATGCTGAAATGATCTCCACCGCCGCCGCGGATCAACAGAATCGAACCCGCGGCACGCGGCTCATGCCCGAACGCCAGAGCGGCTATCGCCAAATGCGCATCGAGCAGGATTACGCGCCCGGGTTCGGCGATGTGCAATGGTTCGTCGCCTCGGATTGCACCGAGGTCGTCGCCCGCAATTCGCTCGGCGACGACGTCCTGCACTTCCCGATCGAACAAGCAGCTCTCAACCGGACTTCACGCGATAGCGGTCTGGTGCACGGCGCCCGCGTCGGCCATCTCATGTTTCTGACCGCTGGCGGGCAAGTCATGGCGATCGACGCTCGCCAGGATTCGCCTAGCTCCGAAGGCGATCAACTCTGGCCAAATCGCTCCGCCGATGAATTCACAACGGACTCTGCCCGGCTCCGCCGCGCACCCAATGGCACGCCGGCGCGTTCGAGTCGCCCGGTCGTCTACAACGCCAAGTCCGGTCGCCGGCGCGTCACAGGCACTGTCCTCAATCTCGGCGATTCGCTCGGACCCGCGACCCCCTTCGGCGTTGTCTTTCAGGATCAAGACGACCTCAAATGCGTTGATCCCCTAACGGGGGCGACACTTTGGGAGCGCAACGAAATCCCCATCGGATGCGAACTCTTCGGCGATAGCGAATTCGCCTTCGCGGCGGATGTCGCCAACCGAATCGTCTACGTCGTCCGCGTGAAGGACGGGGAACTGGTTGGCAAACGCGATTTGCCGCGCGGCGAATGGCTGGTTACCGCCGGTCGAAACGTGGCCCAAATCAACTACACCACGAACCATGGTTCTCGAGTGATCGCGGTCACGATTACCAACATCTGGGACCAAAAACAGGTTTATTCTGCCGATCTGCCCATCTCGACGCAGGTTGCCACGGTCGAGCCCAACGCCATCGCGATCTTCGAGCCCTCCGGAGCGTTTCATCTAATCGATGCCGAAACCGGCCACGCGATTCTCGATCAGAAGCTTGATCCCGTGAATGACCTTCAGGCGATCCAAACGTTGCGCTTCGATGACGAGCTTTTTCTGTTCGTCTCCGGACCTGTGCAGCCACAATTCAGGCCGATCGGCCAGCCAAGCGACTACCCGATGACGAGCGGGCCCGTGTATGCGTTCGACTTAAAGAGCGGCGAACCGCTGTGGCGTGGCCCCGCGATCGTGCGAAACCGCGGCATCATTTTTCAGCAACCTAGCGATATTCCGTTGCTCGTGTTCGCCGATCGCCAAATGACGCGCGACGCCATGAGCGGCGGCGGATCGCAATTGCGTCTCCTTTGCCTCGATCGCCGAACGGGCGAAACTGCC
>DATBAY010000613.1:0-8542 GCA_036271295.1 Lacipirellulaceae bacterium
ATAGCACATCGCGCGCGGAACATCTACTGAACGTAGCGGCCCGCAACATGTCGGCCTTGCCCGACCACCCGACCCACTTCGTCGAATGGCTCCGCTCGCGCAGCGAATTCAACAACGTCACGGATGCCGAGCTCCGCGAGACGTTCGTCCCCCGCAAAATCTATGGCGATTACATCTGCTCGCTGCTGGCTTCTTATCTCCACCCGATCGATCCGAAGTCACAAGTCGATCTCCAGGTCATCGACGACGAAGCGCTCAGCGTCGCCATTGACGGCGGAGAAGCCACCATCACGCTCAAATCCGGCGAGCCCGTCGCCGCGAACATCGTCCTGCTCGCAACCGGCAATCAGCCGCCGAGTTCGTTCCCCAGCGATTCCCCGCTCACGTATGATCCGCGATTCCGAGCCGACCCGTGGAGCAACTGGGCCGAACATCTGCCCCCACCCGGCGGGCACATCGTGCTGCTCGGCACAGGCCTAACGGCCATCGACGTCATCGTCACCCTCGCCGAGCTCAACTGGCATGGCCGCATCACCGCCATCTCACGCAGCGGCCTGCTCCCGCGGCCTCACTTCCGCGGCATCGTCTACCCCGACTTCATTCCTGAAAATGCTCCCACCTTGCCGCTCCATGACTTGGCGAAAATCGTTCAGCAACAGTGTCAACGTCTTGAACGCATGAGTCAAAACCCGGCCATCGCGATCGACAAAATGCGCCCCTACACGCAGCGCATTTGGCGAGGCCTATCGACCGCCGACAAAAAAGAATTCCTGCGCCGCCACGCGGCGCGCTGGAACAGCATCCGTCACCGCATCGCCATCTCGATCCACCAGCGCATTACCGATGCCCTCGACGCCGAGCGCCTTGAAATCCTCGAAGCCACGATCGAATCGCTCTCCGCCTGCGATGACGCGCTCAAGGTGAATCTCCGCAATCACGCTGACGAAAAGTTCGCCGTCGCCGCCGACCTCGTCATCAATTGCACCGGCCCGGACACTCGCATGTCCCAAACCGATTCGCCACTCCTGCGAAATCTGCTGCGCAGCGGTCTGATTAGTGGCGACGACCTCGACATGGGCGTCGTCGTCAACGACGACTACCAAACTCTCACGGCCGATGGCGAAGCGTCGCCGGTGTGCTATGCCATTGGCCCGCTATTACGCGGAACTCTCTGGGAAACCACCGCCGTCCCCGAATTGCGCGTGCAAGCCATGAACTTCGCTCAATCGATTCTGCAGCAGCACGAGCGAGCTCCGCAAGAATCCGTCATCGAATACTGCATCTGAACGAATGCAGCCGCGACGCGCTCAACGTCCGCGCCGTCGGCTGGCCATAACTGTCAGCCCCAGGATGATTAGACCCATCGAAGACGGCTCCGGCACCGCGGCGCCGCTAACCTGGCTTCCGCTGCCGCCCGCCAGTTGGTTGCCGAAGTTCGACCGCCACAGGTTGTATTGGTCATCGCCGACCGCCGCGCCCGTCGTATCGTTCACAAGCGTTCCCGCCGGCTGACCTACACTCGCCCGCCACAACACGTAGTCGGCCATATCGATAATGCCGTCGACGTTGAAGTCGCCTGCCAGCGAAACGACTGAAATCAACCCAGCCCCGGCGAAAAACTCATCCGAAGTGTGCCCCGCTCCACTCCCTGTCGCGCCGTACGTTCCTGGCGATTGCGGCACGCCGCCAAGCGACAATGCTTGCACAACTTCATTCACGCCAGCGCCGAGGTTCGCATAACCTTGATCTGTGACGCCCGCCACGCCGCCTCCGAGCAGGCTCAGCGTCGCACTATCGTCGATCGCACTGCCGACGCCGTTTTCAATCGCCAGCGCCGTCCCGAACGTCGTGCCTTGCACGGTTACGTTGCCTGTGCCGAGCGTCGCGCTCGCGCCAGATACCGTCAGCACACCCGCGCTGACCACCGTACCGCCGGTATAACTGTTGGTCCCGCCGATTACCAACATGCCCGGCCCGCTCTTCGTCAGTGAGCCACTGCCTGTCGAACTGATCGGCGCTTTGACCACGAGCGTTGCGCCAGCCGTTTGCGCCAGCGTCCCGCCATTGGCAGTTAGCGAAATGCCGCGGTTGTTATTGAGCGTAAGAACAGGACTCGAGCTAGCCGCAGCCGTTGCGCCGTTTCCACCGCCGCCACTTAAGGTCACGGTTGGTGCTGCGTAGTCAAAACCTGGACTCGAAAGCGCGATGCCGGTCAGCGTCACGCCATTCACGCTCCCCGCAGCGCCCGTTCCCGCCACGCCTTGGCCAGACCCATCTGTAACGTACACCGCTGGCACAGACGTGTAGCCGCTATCCTGATTCGTAATCGTGATGCCGGTGACCTTATTGGTCATTCCGGTCGAATCGAGCGCCATCGTGGCCACGGCCGTAGCTCCCGTTCCGCCACCACCAACCAAAACCACCGCCGCGGTTCCCGTGTATCCACTCCCGGCCGCCGTCACCTGAATCGAGGTAATCTTGCCTAGCACATTCGCCGCGGGGGCAATGCCCTCGGGGCCCGCACCGCCGAAAAGCACCGTGGGGAAACTCGTGTATCCGCTGCCAACCGTACTTAGCGACAGGCCTGTTATTTCCGACCCGCTTTCGAGCGTACCGCCATCCAACGTAATATTCGCCGCCTGTACGCCCGCCGGCGCCGCGCCAAGGTTCGAATCCTTTGTGATCGTCAGCGTGCCATTCGAAACGGTCGTGCCGCCCGTGTAAGTATTGGAAGCGGCAAGCTTCAGCGTTCCCGCACCCGCCTTAACCAGTCCTCCAGTCCCGGTGACAGCCGCCTGAATCGCGACATCCACCGCCGGCGCCCCATTGCTGATCGTGAATGTACGGCTGGCCGCGCCCATTTCAACTGTTCCCGCTTGAGCAAGCGTTCCCGTCGACTGGATGACGGCAGTTCCCGTGCCGCCGAGCGTCGAGGGTGCGAATGTCACATCGCCACCCATCACGATCTTGCCCGGATTCGACGCATTCGACGCTAAATTAATCGAACGGAATGTAACTGTGCCGCCATTGATATTGAACGTTTTGCCAGCGTCGACTTGTGTCGTGTGCGCGCTGTACGATGCGCCGCTGGAAAGCGTCACCGTATTATTAAATTCCGACGGCACATCGAACTGCCCGCCCGACCCTGGAATGTAATTCACGCTCAGCGATCCGCCCGTAATATTCACCGGCTGCTGCGTGTAGAACTTCCGCACCGTCTGCGCGCCGCTCGAAATCGTGACCGTCCCGCCGCCGCTGTTCTGCAGTTTCACCCAATCCAGGCTGGAGTTATTCGGCAACCGCGGCGCCGGCCCCGTATTCACATTCCCTGCCACGTAACCGGGATTATCGCTGTTCCAGTTCGAAATCGTGCTCCAATCGCCGCTGCCGGCGTTAGTCCACAGCGCCGGCACGAGAAAATCTTTCACATACTCGATGTTGCCGTTCGCAGCATCGAAGTCGATTTTGAACTGCTGGCTGGAAGAACCGCTCGGGTCAATGCTCGCGGTGCCGTTCTGCCAAAACGCCCACGGCTTTACCGCCGGATCGATACTCGCACTCTTGGTCGTGAAGTTCGGGTCCCACCCGCCGTACGGATCCGGATAACCGGCTGCCGCCCCTGGTTGCCCTGTCGTCAAACTGCCCGAGGGCCGCGCCAGCCACTGATACGTTCGGTTCCCCGTGTGCGGCGAGCCCGCCGTGCTCGTGAATGCCACCGTGGCAGACACTTCATCGTTGTTGTACGAGCTGTTCGTGTAGACGATCGGGTTGATGCCCTTAGCCGCAAACATCGTATTGATGTAGTCCAAGCACCACTGCGACAGCGCCGCCTGGCTTTGCCCTGAACCCGCCTCCAAATCGAGCACCGGCAGAAGGTAGCCGGGCTTCATGTACATGCCGACGCGGTTGATGTAGTAATTCGCTTCAACGGCGCCGGTGTTTGAATCGGCATCGTCGTAGTTATAGGTCCCTACTAGCATGCCCGCATTTGTCGCGCGAGCGATATTCTGCCACACCTGAGGATCGTCCGTGCCTCCGGTTGCCGGGATGCCATGGTTCGAGCGGACAAAAGCGAATTGAAACGATGGAATGCCCGCTGCTGCCCAACCCGATGTATACGCGGCATTCCACTGAGCCTGGCTCACGTTCGTGTTGGCCGCGCTAGAAGTATCCAGCCCAAACACCCGTTGAGCATGCGTCAACGTGGTCCCGCGCGATAAGAAAGCAACCGCTACGATCGCAATTGTTGCGCAACGCGAACCCCGCCCAACCAAGCAACCTAATCCCATCTCTGTTCTCCGTCCCCTACCGTCACAAGTGCTGAACGGGGTGCCTGGGGCCACGCCCCAGCCGCGCTCATCTCTCGGCCGGCACATTCCAAGCAAACCGCCCCGTTCGCTAATTATAACGAAAGGGTACAGAAAACCGCGCGTTTTGACCTGCCGTCATTGCGCAGAAGATTCATGATTAAGCGCTGGCCCCGTGCCGACCGGGAGGGCGAAGCTCCCGCTGAGCTGAAGCGTCCCCTCAATTCCCACTACTCACATCATCGCGCGCTGTTCAGGGCTCACGAACACTCAGCTGCCGACAGATCCCTCGGGCCGTGTATGCGTTCACTTCGCGATGCCTTGGGATCGTCGCCTGCAGGCCGTTGGCGGGATTTACCCAAACCGAATGACTGCGGCCTTCTCTCAATAATTCACAACCATGGCACCGCAAATGCTTCAAAAGGTCTTTCCTTTTCACGAAGCAACTTCCCCGGCCGGCGCTTGCTCGATCGCGCTACTCGCGCTCAAGTGGAGATAAATCGGCTCTTCGAAATCCATTTCTGGGTCGGTCACCGACGGATTCGGTGTCGGCAGCGATTGGCCAAGCTCCAATCTGGTTTCCGACATATCCAAGAGAGCCGCCGCTAACAATCGACGCGCCTCGGTGAGATCGTTGGCGCAGCTAATAGCAGCTGGAAAATCGACCACCTGCGCATGAACGCCGCCATCGACAAATTTATAACCAGCCTTGTAGATCAGCACACTACCCCTCCGGCACTACGCTCTTTACGCAATCCAATTATACCGCTGCATCAGCGACACTGCCAAATCACGCCATTTACTTGGCCGCCGCGTCCTTCGTCCAAAAATCCAGCACCCGCCCCGCCGACGATGCCGCAATGATCCTCTCCACCACCGCCTGATGTTCTGACGAGTCGGCATACTTCTTCAGCGCTTCCACGTCTTCAAACGTCATGATGAACGCATCGGTAAAACCCTCGTCATGCGTTTCCGGGCTGTTATTCTTCCCCCACTCGAACGATCTCACGCCCTTGTTGTTCGACGCCAACTTTACAATGGCTGCCTCCACGTCCTTAATTTCCTCCGCCGTCGCACCCTCCTTGTACTTCAAAAAGAGCATGTGCTTGATCTCACGCTCCTTCGGATCCTTCTCGGGCTTTCCCCAAAAATCGATCACAAACACCTTGTCAAAGTGCGGCCCCGCCAACTTCTTAAACGCCTCATGGTCTGGGTGCGGCAAATACTTCGCTCGCCCCGCTTCGTCTGCGAACGTCACCAAGAAACAGTGCGTATATCCATCGTCAAACCCAATCGGGCTGAAGTTCTTCCCGCGCTCGTATCCCTTGATCGAATCAATCTTCTTCGGCAACGCATCGAACGCATCCACGACCTTCTTGATGTCCTCGTCACTCGTCCCGTCCTTGAACTTGAAAAACACCGCGTGCCGAAGCACTTTTTCGGGCTCCTTGGCATCCTCGGCTTGGATTGCTGTCGCGGAGGACAAAACACTTAGTAAGCACAACACGATGACGTTAGAGTTTCCGACGTGCATATGTCTCTCAAAGATTGGGTGTCAAAGAATGTCGGCACTGGTGCCGAATGATCGTTCGATCACATATCATCGGCCATCAAATCGCGTTGTGCCAGATGGCGAACCGAATAAACGATAACTTCATCACCGCGAATTTCGAAGACAGCCCGGTGCGTGGCTTTTGAGCGAACGCCGTAGTGAAGTTCGCGCACGACGAATTCGAAAGCTTCGCTTTCTCTCGCAATGCTGCAGCGCTCGGGATTCCGGGTTAAAGACGCGAGCGCCTTCTCAAATCCGTCAAGCCAGAGAAGTGCCTGATCCGCAGACCGATTCTTCGACCATCATACTACTTGATCCAGCAACTGGCGTTTCGCCCCGCGGCAGAATCGTCACGCGGTACATCACGGCTTGGCGCCCAACTCCCGCCGAATGTCAGCCGTCGCCTCCGACAGTGGCTGACCAGCCCCGCTTTCATAGTCAATGGTCCCCTGCCGAATATCCGCGATCGTCGCATGATAAGCGCTCAATGCGTGAAGCGCGCGTGGATTACTTCGTCTGGTGACGAATAGTAACCCGTCGACATATGCTCGTTGATCAACTGCTGAATTTCGGGTGAAAATGCGTTCTGCATGCTTAACTTCCCCGCGACAACCTTCCATTCATTATCCGGCGTTCAATGTGGAATATCAACACTTGGACCGCCCGCGAAAGATTTCTATTGGAAATCAACTCGCCTTCAAAATCGCAAGTGGCCAAAAATCGTTGTAGAAATCGCTTCGCGAATTTGCTAAGTTCGAACCCGCAATTTAGCGGTCGCTCTTTGAAAACTTAGCAAACGGATGTTACGTCGCCGGTTCATGCTGGCCCGGATGGTTCGTGCTGCGCGCATGGGTCGCGCGAATATCTTGAGCATAAACGGCGCTCGCGCACGTCCCAAAAATACAAAAATAGTCGCCTTTGGGAGCACATCGATTTCGCAAACGCCGTATTTTCAAGCCTTTGCCGTACGCCCGGCGTTCCCAAACGACCGAATTTTGTATTTAAAAATCGTGTTCGCCGAACTCACCAAAATTCGATCCACCCGCTTGCGGTTTAGCTCAACCGCGCAGGTCCGTACCCGCGCAAGCCATGGCTTCACAACCTGTACGGCTAAAAGCTAAAAGCCAATAGCTAAAAGCTGCGTAATCACTTATCCGCAAACGCCGCATCGAACGCCACGCCGCTTGGTGCAAAGTCGAGCTTTTTGACGAACTCGCACGCCTCGCGGGCCCCGTGCTCGCGATCCATGCCCGAGTCTTCCCACTCGACCGAGAGCGGGCCTTCGTACTTCACCTCATTGAGAGCGCGAATAATCTCTTCGAAGTTCACGCCCCCGCGCCCCGGCGAACGGAAGTTCCAACCCCGCCGCGGGTCGCCGAAGTTGATGTGACTGCCCAGGATGCCGGTGCGACCGTTGAGCGTCACGATCGCGTCCTTGATGTGCACGTGGTACATGCGGTCGGGGAACTCGCGAATGAACTCCACGGGGTCCACGCCCTGCCACAGCAAATGGCTCGGATCGAAGTTGAACCCGAACTCCTCGCGATTGCCGATTGCTTCGAGGGCTCGCTTGGCCGAATAGATATCGAACGCGATCTCGGTCGGATGCACTTCGAGCGCGAACCGCACGCCGCACTCGCCGAACACGTCGAGAATTGGATTCCACCGCTCGGCGAACTGCTTGTAACCCTCGTCGATCATCGAATCCGGCACCGGCGGAAACGAATACAAGAGCGGCCAAATGCTCGAGCCGGTGAAGCCATTCACCACCTCGACGCCCAGCCGCTGTGCCGCCCGGGCCGCGTTCTTCATGTCCTCGGCCGCACGCCGATTGACGCCCGCCGGGTCGCCGTCGCCCCACACGTACGGCGGCAGAATCGCTTTGTGTCGCGCGTCGATCCGGTCGCACACCGCCTGGCCGACAAGATGCGAGCTGATCGCGAAGCACTGCAAGTCGTTCCGATCGAGCAGGTCGCGCTTGGCGTTGCAATAATTCGCGTCGGCCTTGTTGACCTCGAAGTGGTCGCCCCAACAGGCCAGCTCCAGGCCGGTATAGCCAAAATCACTCGCCTTGCGACACATATCCTCCAGCGGCAAATCGGCCCACTGACCCGTAAACAACGTGACCGGACGCGCCATACAACATCACTCCTGTTTGTACGATTCGATATTTGCGTCGGCCGCCAGGCCGAATTCAACCGAAATTACTGCCACTACGAAAGCTATACTTGCGTTATGCGAACGAACGTAATCATCGCTGCATTGATTTGGCTCGCCACGGTCGCGACTGCAGCAGCCGCGCCGCCCATCGAGTTGGAACTCGCCACCGAACGAGGACTGCAAATTACCGCGCCCCAAGAGTGGCTGCAACTGTTGTCGAGCATTGGCATCGAGCACGTCACGATCCACGGCATGCAACCGGGCGACGAACCCCGCGTCACGAACACGGGCTCGCCGCCAAAGTCCGCCTACCACGTGCTGGGCATACTCACGCTTCAAGACCAGCTGCGTCTGCCAGGCGGCACGTTCTCGCGAGGCCAACGCGCGAAATTAAAGGACTACTTCGACCGGCTCTCCGCCGACGGCGCCGAAGCCATGACCGCCCCCCGCGGCCGCTTCGGCCTTACGGAGAAAGAACTAACCGCCGTCTTCGGCGAGCTTTCGCGGCCAGTAGATTTTGAAA
>DATBAY010000614.1:0-23805 GCA_036271295.1 Lacipirellulaceae bacterium
TTGCTGGGATCGGGTCGCACGCAGGGCTGTCTTTTTTTAGGTGAGACGCCGGCTACGGCACCAATTACATCTGTGCTCGCGGTAATTATACTACGATCTATAACTAACTCAGGATTCGATTGGTCATGACAAGTACTCGCCGACCTGCGCCGCCCCTGTTTTCTCAAGTAGATGTTTCGACGGCCACGCATACCCACCCGGTGATGACGTCGCGGGAGGAGCAGACCGAATTGCTACGCGAAGTCTTATCGGCTCAAGATCGAACCAACGAACTTCTGGAAGAGCTGAGCAGCGTGCTAGCCGCCAACCAGAAACAACGAGCCACCGAGCTTCAGCAATGGCGCAACGCCCACCCGGCCTTGGCTGGCGCTTGCCGCGAAGCGGCCGAAGCACTCACCCGGGTGCAAATCGAATATTTGCAGCGGATGACCGAGGAAATTAACGACACCAGCGACGACATGGTCGAGGGTGAGTTCTTGCTCAATGAGTTTGTCGATCGATTTGGTCCGCGGCTCGCCCATTTGAATGGCGTTATCCAGGTGCTAGGCCAATTGAGCAGCGTGCCGAACCCGGCGAATTCCCAGCAGGGCTGAGACAAGCCACTGCAGAAACGCTCAAAGCCTCGTTTAATCGAGGCTTTTTTTGTGCGCGCTGTACCCGGCCCCGTTTGGTTGCCTACCGGTGCGACGGCTTGCGTGTTAAGCTGAAATTCGCCCTTTATCCCGCCGGCGACGATTCGATTGGCTATATGAGTATGCCCCTTGCCGAAGCTCAGCGCCAGGCCCGAGCCAACTTGGACCAGCACGTTGCGGAAATAGTCGCTTGGCATTTCCACGATTCGACCGGCTGCCCGTTTTGGCTCGAATACAAGCAGAAGCTCGCTTTCGACCCGCTGGGCGAAGTGCGGTCGTTCGAGGATCTACGCAAGTTTCCTCCCTTTGAAGACGAATGGCTCCGCGGCGGCCCGGTGCGGCGTTGGGTGCCGAAAGGGCTGGCGGACAAGCCGATCTACGTTTTCGAAACGGGGGGAACCACTGGCGTGCCGAAAAGCCGGATCGCGAGCGAGGATTTTCGCATCGATTACTCGCTTTTTAGCGAGACGCTGCCGGAGAAGTATTTTCCGAAAGGCTCGAACTGGCTGATGTTAGGCCCGTCGGGACCACGGCGGCTACGATTGGCAGTCGAGCATTTGGCCCAAATTCGCGGCGGAATTTCGTTTTGCATCGATCTCGATCCACGGTGGGTGGTAAAGCTTATAAAAAAAGGGTGGATCGAGCAGCTCGAGGCGTACAAACGACACTGCATTGATCAGGCGCTGACGATTTTGAGTGCCGGGCACGAGGTCAAATGCATGTTTGGTACGCCAAAGCTGATCGAAGCGTTGTGTCTGGCGCTGGAAGAACGCGGTCAAACGCTGAAAGATACGGGAATCACGGGAATCTTCTCAGGCGGCACGGAATTCACGCCCCAGTGGACGCGCTTCTGCATCGAAGAGCTGTTCGGCGGCCCGCCAGAAGTTAGCGGCATCTACATGACGCCTACTTATGGCAATACGCTCATGGGACTGGCGTGCTCGAAGCCGGTGACGGCTGCCGAAGGGTATAAAATTAGCTACTATGCGCCTCAACCGCGAGCGGTCGTGGAGGTCGTGGACTTCGATGACACGAACGCCGTGGTCGGTTACGGGAAAACAGGGCGCGCTAAGCTCACCACACTGACCAAAGAGTTCTTTATGCCGGGCTTTTTGGAACGTGATGAGGGCGAGCGTGAACCGCCTTGTGACGTTTTTCCATGGGACGGCATTAGCGGAACGCGTCCATTCAGCCGGTTGGCCGAAGCGACTACGGTGGGCGTCTATTAGCGTGTTAGACTCGCGCGCAAACTCTGTGCTTTAGAACGGCATGATCAAACTTCCCGTAATTCGCTGGGGTCAGCCGTACGACTCGCTCGAAGTAGCGGAAGTAAACCACTTCGCGACGGGAGAGCCGATCGCTAAGGTGAGTCAGGCTGGCGGCGGCATCATCAAGCGAGACATGCGCAGCGCTCAGCGGGCCCGCGACACGCTGCTGGCCTTTTCCACTTCGGATTTGATCGCCATGCTCGGCAAGGCGGCTGACCTTTACGAGCACGGCACATTGCCGATGGGCGACGGTACTCAATCGCCGGATGATTTTGTGCATCAACAATCCGCCAGCACGGGGCTTCCTGAGCACATGTGCCATGCAAACATGGCCAAGAACTCCTTCGTCCTCAAGAACATGGCGAAGATTCTTGATTGCCTGACCCGCGGGCTCGATTTGAGAATCCTCAGTAAAGGGTACGGCGAAGAAGGACGAGGAGTCGTGGTGAGCTATCAGGCTCAATCGTCCGTGCTCGCGGCGGTGCTCCCGTCGAACTCACCCGGTGTCCATACGCTTTGGCTGCCCGTTATCGCGTTGCAGATGGGATTGGTCTTAAAACCCGGACCGCAGGAGCCGTGGACGCCGTATAGAATTTTTTCCGCATTCACCGAGGCCGGCGTGCCGCGAGAGGCATTTTCGCTTTATCCAGGCGAGGCGGAGGCGGGGGCCGCCGTGTTGGAAGCGTGCGATCGAGCCATGATTTTCGGCGGCACAGCGACCGTTGAACGGTACCGCGGTAACCCAAAGGTTCAAGCGCATGGGCCAGGCTTTTCGAAGATCTTACTCGGCGACGATGTCGTCGATCGCTGGCCCGACTATCTCGATTTGATGGTGGAAAGCATTTTCATCAACAGTGGCCGCGGTTGCATCAACTGCTCGGGCATTTGGGCCTCGCGAAACACGCGCGAAATTGCCGACGCACTTGCGGAACGTCTTGGTCCAATCGAAGCCTTGCCGCCATCCGACCCGAAAGCTGGTTTGGCAGCATTCACGGTGCCGGGAATGGGCGCCGCCGTATGGAAGCAGATCGAACAGGATCTGCAGGCCCCGGACGTAATCCATTCGACTGAAAAATACGGTCCGCGACTGGTCGAGCAAAGTCGGGCCAGCTATCTACGGCCAACGATCGTTCAGGCGCCGTCGCCAGAATCGCCCGTGGCACAAAAAGAATACATGTTCCCGTTTGCGTCGGTCGTCGAATGTCCACAAGCGGAAATGCTGAACCGAATTGGTCCAACCTTGGTCGGTACGATCATCAGCGATGATGAATCGTTCCGTAAAGCTGCTACGAACGCGACCAACATCGACCGACTCAATTTAGGCCCGATTCCCACGACCAAACTAAATTGGCTGCAACCCCACGAAGGGAACTTGATCGATTTCCTGTTCCGCAATCGAGCACTTCAAGTGAGTTGATACGGCTGACTCACCGAAGTGCCGTCCCGCCTACTGCACCATGCTGCCCTTCGACTTTCAATGTCCGACACGGATCGTGTTCGGCCCTGGCAAACTTGCCGAACTGGGCCGGCTGGCGATCGGATTTGGTATCGAGCGAGTGTTGGTTGTGAGCGATCCGGGAATTACCGCAGCCGGACATACGCGGCGCGGTGTTCAAGCGCTCGCCGACGCAGGTTTTCGATCTCAGCTATTCAATGACGTAAAAGAGAATCCGACAACGGATGACGTCGAAGCGGGACTCGCGGTCGCCAAAGAGTTTCGCCCGCAATTAATCGTTGCGATCGGCGGCGGCAGCTCGATGGATTGCGCCAAGGGCGTCAACTTTCTGTATTCATGCGGCGGACGGATGCAAGACTATTGGGGTGAAGGTAAGGCCACTGGCCCCCTGTTGCCGATGATTGCCGTTCCCACAACCGCTGGTACGGGCAGCGAAACGCAGTCCTATGCCCTTGTCGCCGATGCCAAGACACACGTGAAAATGGCCTGCGGTGATAAGCGAGCCGCTTTTCGTGTCGCTATTCTTGACCCGGAGCTGACCCTCACGCAGCCGCCGCGCGTGACTGCGCTGACCGGCATCGATGCGCTCGCTCACGCGATTGAAAGTTACGTTAGCAAACGGCGGAACCCGTTATCGCTCGCATTCAGTCGCGAAGCCTGGATGAACCTGGCGAACAACGTTGGTCGCGTTCTCGCGGAACCTAACAATGTCGAGGCGCGCGGGGCCATGCAGCTCGGCGCATGTTTGAGTGGGCTGGCAATTGAGAACTCAATGCTGGGCGCTGCGCATGCCCTCGCGAATCCTTTGACGGCGTCGTTTGGAATCGTGCACGGTGAAGCGATCGCTATCGTTTTGCCACACGTGGTTCGCCACAATGGACAGCAGGTTGATTCATGGTACGGCGAGCTACTCTTGAGCACTCCCGAACTTGTTACCGCTGAAAATGGGCATTCGGCTTCATCTTTTTTGGCGTCATTCATTGCCGCAGTCTGCCGTCAGGCGAATGTGGCAACCACTCTGCGAGAACTAAAGGTGCCGCGCGGCGAATTACCGCGTTTAGCCGCCGATGCCGCGCAACAGTGGACCGGCAAATTTAATCCGATGGAACTATCGACCGACGATTTTCGTTTGCTCTATGAAGCGGCCTATTAGCTCATGGATCGTGTTCGCGCTCGTTTGCGTCGCCGCAACTCTGCGGACTCGCGCGGATGGAGACGACTGGCCGCTCGTTCGCGGCGATGTACTAGGTACAGGAATCGCTCGGTGCGAAGTGCCTGATTCGCCGCAGTTATTGTGGAAGGTCACTGCCGGGAAAGATTCGGGATTCGACGCAACCCCGATCATTTCGGATGGCGTTGTGTATATCGGTGACAACGCCGGCGCGTTTCATGCCTTTCGCCTTTCGAATAGTGAAGAGGTGTGGAAGAAAGAATTCGCCGATAGTGACTTCAGTGCGGGAGCCGCCGCCGAAAAAAATCGAATTTATGTCGGAGACATGAACGGGTCTATTTACTGCCTGGCGGCCGCTGACGGCAAAGAGATTTGGACGCAAAAACTGGGCGGTGAAGTCCACGCCGGTCCGACGATTCATGGCGACGACGTGCTGTTCACATGCGAAGCCGGCACGCTTACCTGCCACAACAAGGAGGATGGGAAGCAGCGCTGGCAGTTTCATATCGAAGCGCCGCTTCGCTGCACGCCGACCATTGCGAACGGGTATGCCGCCCTTGCCGGCTGCGACAGCCATCTGCACTTGATAAATATCGCAGATGGGACGGAGACGGGAAGCGTGGAAATCGATGCCCCGACGGGCTCAACTCCTGCAATGCGCGATGACCGAGTTTACTTCGGCACCGAGGGGGGGAAGTTTTACGCCATTAACATTGGAGTTTCCGAGAAGAAGCGTCCAACAATCGCCTGGACCTATAATGATCCACAGCGAAACCAGCCAATTCGGACAGCCGCCGCGGTAAGCAAGGAACTTGTCGTATTTGGCGGACAGGGCAAGGAAATTTATGGCCTGAATGCCGCAGACGGCCGGGAGAAATGGAAGCTGCCATCCAAAGCTCGGATCGAGAGTTCACCCGTGATTGCCGGTGACCGAGTGGTCGCCGCGACCACAGTGGGTAAGATTTACTTGCTGGATGTAGCCACCGGCGAAGTGAAATGGGAATACGATGCGGGAGGCAGTTTCATGGGGTCGCCTGCGGTGGCTGACGGAAAGATCATTTTGGGCAACACCAATGGAACGCTCTATTGCTTCGGTGCGAAAAAATAACGACTCAATCAGTTGAAATTGGGATCACTGGCGTTTGGCGTGTGCTTCAACGCTGTTTAGGTTTTGCCCGAGAACAAGAATAAATTCATGTCAACCAGCACATCCAAAACCGAAGTCGGTAGTTATTTTATCAGCAACTATCCCCCCTTCTCTGCCTGGTCGCCCGAGCAGGTGAGCAACGTGCGGGACGCCCTGAGCACGGCGCCCAGCCAGACGCCGCTGGGGCTTTATTTGCACATTCCATTTTGTCGGAAGCGCTGCAAGTTTTGCTACTTCAAGGTATTTACGGAAAAGAATTCCGGCGAAGTCGAGCGGTACCTCGCGGCACTATCGCGTGAGATCGAGCTCGTGAGCAAATTGCCCGCGATGGGCGGCCGGCCTTTTCGCTTTGTTTACTTTGGCGGCGGTACGCCATCTTTCTTGAGCTCCCGACAACTCGAGCGGTTGGTCGATCGTCTGCGCGCAAACGTTTCTTGGGACATGGCGGAAGAAGTCACCTTCGAATGCGAGCCAGGGACGCTTTCCGAGGCGAAAGTTCATACCTTGCGTGAGATTGGAGTGACTCGTCTAAGTCTTGGCGTCGAACATTTCGACAACGATCTCCTGCGCGAGAATGGTCGCGCGCATGAATCTCCGGAAATTTATCGAGCTTGGCCGTGGATTCAGTCGGCGGGGTTCGCCAATACAAATATCGATCTGATTGCTGGCATGGTCGGTGAAACGTGGGACAAGTGGCGGGATACCGTGAGCCGCGCCGTCGAACTCGACGCCGACAGCGTGACCATCTATCAAATGGAACTGCCGTTCAACACCGTTTATTCGAAGGACATTCTTGGCGGAGTCATCGAGACGCCCGTTGCGGATTGGGCGACCAAGCGTGCCTGGGTCGACTACGCCTTCGATGCTTTGGCAGCTGCTGGTTACAGCGTTTCAAGCGCCTACACCATGGTAAAAAATCCACATCGTGTGAATTTCAGCTACCGAGACAACCTGTGGCAAGGCAGCGATTTACTCGCCACGGGCATCGCGAGTTTTGGCCATGTATCGGGCGTGCACTACCAAAATCACCCTGAGTGGGAGCAATACTGCGGAAGCCTCGAAGCCGGAGAGCTGCCACTTTCACGCGGATTGGAGCTATCCGCGCATCAGCGCCTCATTCGAGAAATGATTTTGCAGCTCAAGCGCGGTTATTTGAGCACCGCCTATTTCGACAAGAAGTACGGTGTCGATATTGTTGATCAATGGCCCGACGCCTGGGCGCACTACGAGCAGGATGGGCTGTGTACCATCGACCGGAATGCCGGCCGTATTGAGCTGACACGATCCGGGCTGCTCCAGGTGGATTCGCTACTGCCCGCCTTTTTTGAACCGCAATTTCAGGGAGTGCGTTACACCTGATGCGAACGATTGCGGCCGAGCGATCTCTCGAACCTGTACGCATCGCTTACTAAGAACGCACGGCAGACGCTTCATACGTCCGCGACACGCTTGTCGTCGTTTCATCTTTTAGTGCGGCATTCGACAACGCGATCTCATACAGTCGTTGACCGTGTGCCGTGGGATATTTCCCGGTTAGGCACGCTCGACACAGTTCATCCGCTGGCCGGTTGAGCGCTCGGGCGATTGCATCAACGGGCAGATAGCGTAGCGAATCAGCCCCCAGATCGCGAGCCATTTCGGAAAATACTTCCTCCTGCGGCACGCCGTTTTGCATAAACCGAGGCGCAAAAAGCTCCGAAATGGTGGACATATCGATGCCGTAAAAGCAAGGCGCCACGATCGGCGGGCACGCCACTCGTACGTGGATTTCGCGGGCAAGTCCGACCTTACGCATTCGAGAAATCAACACCCTCATCGTCGTCGATCGTACGATCGAGTCTTCAACCAACAACACTCGCTTGCCTTCAAGCACCTCGCGCAAAGGAGTGTATTTCGAGGCGGCCTTGTTGGCACGTGTTCCCGAGCCTTCGATAAAGGTCCGCCCCGAATAACGATTCCGAATTAGTCCTTCTGCGCTTGGCACCCCCAAGCGATAGGCCATTGCATCGGCAGCGCATTTGCTGGTATCGGGCACCGGCACCACGATCGTATTTTCATCGATTGGCATGTCCTCCAGCCGGGCCAATTCCTCGCCCAGGCTCTTGCGAGCCAGATAGACGCTTCGGCCGTCGAGCGAGCTTGCCACATTCGCAAAGTAAATCCACTCAAAGAAGCAGTGCGCCTGCCGGGGGCTTTCTGCGAATCGCTCAATCTTTATCTGGCCGCCTACAACGGAAAGCATGTGGCCCGGTTCCAACGAGCGAATGCTATCGTGCGCGAACCCGAGGTTTAACAGTGCCACGCTTTCGCTGGCCGCCGCCAAAAGGGGACCCTCGATCGCGTAGCACATCGGCCGGAATCCCCACGGGTCGCGGGCGATCACCATCTCGCCGAGCGCGTTGAGCAACACAAGGCAATAAGCTCCGTCGAATCGGCGGGCGACGCTTCGCATCACCTCTGCAAGAGACGGCCGGCGGTCTCCGGAGAGCTCGCGGCTAATCTCGTGCATGATGATTTCGGTATCCGTGTCGCGAGTCAGGTGCTGATCGTCATCCGCCAGGAGCTTGTCGCGTAGCTCCGCGTAATTCGCCAACTGGCCGTTGAAAGCGAAACTAAACCACTTACGTTTTTGCAAGTGCTGGCGCTCAAAAGGCTGCGCGTAGTTCAAGTCGTCTTGCCCGCAGGTGGCATATCTCACGTGGCCGATTGCGGCATGTCCCGCGTAACGCTCCATAATGCTTTCGGCCTTACCACGGTGGCCTAAGCGGAAGACTTCGCTGACTGTGCCTAAGCCGCGATAGGTTTCGAGCAACAACTGCCGACGCGCATCAAAGCTGGTCATACCCGCCGAAAGCTGGCCGCGATTTTGCACATCTAGCAGGATTCGCGGTATAAGCCGAGATATTTGCTCAGGGCCCTGCGGCGGGCACAGCGGACTTATCGCGCTGCCCGGCAGGTGGTAAACAGCGGCTAATCCGCACTCGTGATGAAGTTCGCTCATAGAAGAATGACACGCGGTTGCCGCCCAGCAAGAAATGACGCCGCCCCGCAGTTCCACCGAGGGCGACAGCGTCAGGAAATAATTCTACGGCGAAATGCGTATCGTCTCAACCAGCCGCATCGCACGGCCGGCGTCAAGATGCGAGGTATGCGGGTTTTGTTGTTATTTTGCCGGAAGCTGTTCGGCCGCCGGCGGCCCGTCATCATCGTTCGCCTCTAGCGCCGCGACCCGTACGCGAGCTTCGTACACTTGTGCCGACAACGCGCGGAATTGATCTCCGTGAAATCGCATGAGAGCATTGCGCTCGGCCAAGAGATCATTCAAGCGCAACTCACCGGTTCGAATGCACAGCTGAATGTTGCGCACGGTAATGGGGAAAGGTTCGCCGATCGAAAAGCCGCCGAACGGCTTGTATTCCCGGAGTAACGATCGGTTGGCGTCGATCTCAGCTCGCGCACACTCAATCGCCGCGTCATACTCGCGGCATTGGCGTGGATAGTCCACCTGCCAGTAGTAGTAGAGCTCGCTTTTGGCTTGTTCTAGCTCTCGCCGCGCAGCCCTCCGCGATTCTAGCGACACGCCTTGGTCTTGGGCATTTATTGAGGGAACAATTACGGCGACCCATAGCAGAGCAGTAAGAAAAGATCGCATGGTTCGGCTCCGGCGGCGGGGAAGAGCAATACGTCGTGTCGCAACGAAGTGCGACTACGATTTCCACCCTAATTACCCTGCGGATGAGCCGAAAACCGACGTTGTATTTAGGCAACTTCGCACGATGCGCGAACCGCAGACTCGATTCACTCGTCATAATCGGACCACCTGCCCCCGTTTTCAGGCATCTCGAATGGAGCCGTTCTCGCAAATCAGAACCGAACGCCTACTGCTCCGGCCGCCGAGCGAAGCGGACGCTGCTGCCATTTTCCAGAGATACGGACAAGACGCAGAAGTTGCGCGCTACATGAGTTGGAGGCCGCACAAATCGATCGATGACAGGCTGACGTTTCTTCGCCGCATCGTTAGTGATAACGCGGCGGGACACAGTCGAGGCTACCTCATTTTCAGCAGCGGCGCCGGTACATTGCTCGGCTCGATTGGGGGCGCCGTTGAAGGCCACCGTATGCAATTCGGTTACCTTCTCGCCCGCGATTCATGGGGAAAAGGAATTGCCACCGAGGCAGCTACGCAATTCGTCGCAACGATACTGGGCGAAACTAAGATTTCGAGAGCTCAAGCCTATTGCGACGTCGACAATTGCGCCTCGGCGCACGTGTTGGAGAAAGCAGGTCTGCAGCTAGACGGTACGCTGCGGCGCTATCTGATATTGCCGAACCTCGGTCGTCAGCCGCGGGACGTTTTACTTTACGCCAAAGTAAGAGATTGACGGCCAGCCGCTGTGTTAGCGAGGTTTGGGGGCGGAGGCATTCGCACCTTCCGACGTCTCCAAACCGCTGGCAGCATCGCCAACAGTTGTCGGTGCGCAGTCCAGATCTACCAGCTCGTGGATGTTGCCGCGAACCGGGCTGCTGCGATAATTGCCGTCCGCAGGATGGATTTCCACAGACACACCGTGCGTTGGAAACAGCATGGTCGACTCGATGTGCGCGCCGACCTCACTCCCTGGAACGACGGACAACCGATAACGCGTGAGAATCTTTTGAAGTGCAATTCGAATGATTGCGGTTGCCAGAGGGGCGCCGATGCACAACCGTGGTCCCGCGCCAAACGGATGGTATGCATAGGGACTGGGCCGCAAGTCGATCCACCGATCTGGATTGAATCGCTCGGGCTCTGGATACAAATCCGGCAGGTGATGGACGATCACCGGCGTGAACACGATGCCCGTTCCGCGGGACAATTCTAGCGGCCCAAGCTGCACGGCCTGCGAGGTCATTCGTTGCGAATAAGCCGACGCCGGCAAGATACGCATACCCTCTTTGATCACTCGATCGAGCAGCGATAACTCATCCCCTTTGGGCAAAGAACCCATGGCGGCGTACACCCGGCCAGGTTCGCTCTGCGACTGGCCCGAAAGCTCAAGCCACAGATCTTGCATAATCGCTGGGTGCTGTGCCAAGAGAAAAAGAATCCACGTCAGCGAGTGGGCGGTCGTCATATGAGCGGCCGCGAAAAGCACCGCTGCCTGACCAACTAATTCTTCATCACTTAAACCACCGTCTTCGAAATAAGTTCGAACGAGTATGGAAAGAACGTCGTTGCCCTGAATCGGACTTTCGCGGCGGCGGCGGATCATCGCCATGACTTCGGATTCGAGAACTTCGGCGTAATTCAAGAGCTCTTGGTAACCGTCCAGAAATTTATCGTTGGGAACGAGCGCGCCGACGCCAACTTCGTTATTCAGCTGCACCCAGTTGGCGATCATATCGCCTAACCGGCACGCCGCTTCCTGGTCGTCGACACCGAACAAGAGGGTGCTCGTCACACGCAACATGTACTGCCGCATGTCCTCGGCCAGATCTATGACATCGCCTACTTGCCAATTATCTAACAATTCGTCTGTTAGCCGAGCGATTGTCCCGCCGTACGTGCTGATCGTTCGTAAGCTGAACGGCTCTTTCACGACACGGCGATTCTTACGATGTTGCTCGCCGTTCATCGCAAGCAAGCCAGACGTTACTCGCCGCTGTGCCGAACGCTTCGGCCCGCGAATCGTGAAGAAGCGTGCATGGAAACGTTCGGTGTCGGATAAGACTTGCTGGTTGTACTCCGGGCTGAACAAGAAAACGACGCGCTGGCCGCGGTCGTCCACCGCCGCAATCGCGCCGTGCTCGGCATGCAATCGCCGAAAGCTGCTAAGCAGGTCGCGGGAAAACTCCCCAAGTTCGATGTGTGAAATTGGCAGCCGCGCTTTCGCGCGCGCAATCTCAGCGTCGACCGTCCCCAAATCTGAGTTGATAACAGAGGCCATGTGACGTGAGCAGCGTCCGAAGAGTGCCGAGCCATTTGCTAGCATCCCCTGTCGTGCGGCAGGATAAGCCAGCGGCGTTAAAGTATTCCTACTTTTCTTCGGATGCCTATTTTACCTGTATTAACTCAGAATCACAAGATTATCGCGGTGGACGACCTCCTCGTGGGGACAATAGCCTAAAATCGTCACAATCCTGTCCGACGGTTGCCCAGCGATCCGCCGCAGCTCATCCGAGCCATAGTTGGTCAGTCCTCGGGCAAACTCGTCGCCCCCCTCCCCGCAAAGCGATATGACGTCTCCTTTTTGAAAGCTTCCGTCGACGTTTCGAATGCCAATCGCAAGCAAACTCCGACCTTGATCTTGCACCGCGCGAGTAGCTCCGGCGTCTAGCCCAATCCGACCGTTGGGTTGAGCCGTTAGGCCGATCCACCGCTTGCGCGATGCCACCGCAGGACCTTGGGTGGCGAACAGAGTACCGACATCTTCCCCCTTCAGAAGGTCGACCAGCACATTGGGTCGGCGCCCGTTGGCGATGACTACACTCTCACCTGCCGTCACAGCCAATCGAGCTGCCTCAAGCTTGCTTGCCATACCACCGCGGCTGAGATTGTTCGGGCCGGCCGCCGCCGGGCTCTGGCGTTGGAAATCCTGAATCGCCGCGTCCAAATCCTCGACGCGCGAAATCACTTTCGCGCCCGCCTCTTTCGGATGCCGATCGTAAAGTCCGTCGACGTCGGAAAGTAGTACGAGTAGAGGCGCACGGAGCAAATTCGCCACCATCGCTGCCAGGCGATCATTGTCACCCACATTTCGCTGCAGCTCGTCTACCCGGACCGTGTCATTTTCATTGATGATCGGCAACGCTCCATACTCGAAAATCGCAAGTAACGTGTTGCGAATGTTTAAATAGCGAGTGCGCTCGTTTAAATCATCAGCCGTTAACAAGATTTGGGCCGCATGCCGGCCATGGCCTTCCAGCGCACGGTTGTACGATTCGATCAAGCGACTTTGCCCAATTGCGGCAACCGCCTGCAATTGGGCCAAATCTGCGGGACGCTTTTGCAGGCCCAGCCGACCGATTCCGGCCCCCACGGCCCCGCTACTGACGAGCACGATTTGCCGCTGCTCTTTCATTAACAGGACAAGCTGCTCAGCAATGGCCGTTATTCGAGTTTGATCTAGCGTGCCATCTTCATGCGCAAGCACTCGCGTACCAACTTTGACAACGATGGTTTTCGAGCGTGCGGCAATCTGCTGACGAACGAGATCGGGCATTGGTCCAGGCAAAGAAGGGGCGTTTTTGGTGGTTCGCAAATATCGACGACTGCTTGGTTCAGCCCGTTTCACGCCGGTCGGGTTACCCGGATCTCGACAATCGTAACGAAATCTTTCACAGCGGTACGGTATTGAAGCATATGCGGCGCCCTCAAATGCGCGTCCAAAGCTTCCACACTTTGCCATTTTTCAATTACGGTGACGACGTCCTCCCGAGTACCCGGTATCCCGGCGATGCCCGTTTCAACGTCGAGAGTAGGACCGTACTCGATGCAGCCTGCCTCGGCCCGAACCGAAGGGACGAGCCTGTTAAACTCTTCAAGGAACGGGGCCCGCGAGCCGGGCGCGGTAGTAATTGATGCGATGACATGAATCATAAGGAAGTTCCAAAGTAACGTGCATTTACAAAGTTCACGATAGTGAACGAACAGCACCGCGAAAAGTGGCTGAGCACTGCGGCCAATTGAGGGTTTCGAGTTTTCGCCTACGACCGCTCTTTACGGGGCGATTAGCCGCGTTGCGTGTTCACGAGCAGAATTTCATCCGCAGCTAGCGGGCTGGACTTGACGATGTACGTACGTATATCATAATTTGAGTATTAAGCGGCCGCCCCATTCACTTGAGCAATTCACCTCAAACGGCCCGATCCGAAACTTACCGCGAAACCGCGTGGAGCTCCTTTTTATGTCGCTTGCAGACCTGACTTCTCGCCAACGCGAAGTATTCGAATTCATTCGCGAAAAGATTACCGGCCGCGGCTACGGGCCAACTGTTCGCGAAATTGGAGACAATTTCGGCATTAGCTCTCCCAATGGGGTAATGTGCCATCTAAAGGCTCTGGAAAAAAAGGGACTAATTTCGCGCGAACCGAACATGTCGCGCGCGATCCAAATCACCGATGCCTACCGCGAGGAACGGGGAATGCCTCTCGTCGGGCAAATTGCGGCGGGCAATCTCACCGAAGCCATCGAGCAAGCCGATCGTTTCGACTTTGAAGATTGGTTCCCCCAGCGCAAAAATCAATTTGCGCTGCGAGTGAAGGGCGACTCGATGATCGAGGCCCAAATCGCGGACGGCGACATCGTGATCTGCCGGCGTGCCCGAACGGCCCACAAAGGCGATATCGTCGTCGCGCTGACCGATGATGGGGACGCCACGCTCAAATATTGGTACCCGGAGGCGAATCGAGTCCGTTTGCAGCCGGCGAACGCGTCGATGAAGCCGATTTATTCTCGAAACGCGCAGGTAATCGGGATCGTGACCGGCGTTGTTCGGCGAGTCGCTTAACAACTGGCATTCATACGGAAATTAGCCCAGACGGTTGGACGGGATTCTGGAAACTGCTGCGCCCATTGCTTAATCCGCGCACCTGGGCTATTCTCACGGGCACTTCCCACTGCAAATCGCGTCTCTTCTGACATGTCGCTCACTACCTACTCCAAAGACGGCATCCTGACGATTGTCTTCGAAGATGCGCGCATTCTCGATGAGTCTAAACTTGAGCAGCTCAGTCGAGACCTTGCCGACATGCTTAATAAAACGACCGAAGAACGCGTGATCCTGGACTTCCGTAACGTGAAGTTCATGTCGTCTTCGATGCTCGGTAAGCTCATTCAGATTCACAAAAAAGCGGGCGAGTTTAAGGTGAAGCTTAAATTCTGCTCGATCGACCCGGAGATTCGTCAAGTCTTCAAAATCACGAAGCTTGACAAGGTCTTTGATATCGAGCCAGACGATGCCGCCGCTCGCGCAGCGTTCATGAAGCGCGGCTGGTTTGGCTGAGTTTCGCTATTCAGCCGTTCGCGCGAAGTGCGGTCACGTTTTCTGGTCAACACTCGACGCGACCATTGCGGCGAACTCTTTCGGCGATACGGGGAAGCCGTACAAGAATCCTTGGCCGCACTGAAAACCCATTTGGCGGCAAATTTCGTGGTCGGCTTCGAGCTCGATACCTTCTGCGAGCGGCGTAATGCCAAGGTCGGTCACCATTTTTACCAAACTGGCAAGCATCCGTAGACGCTCGATCGACGCTGATTCCAGGTTTTGCACCAGCCGCATATCGAACTTCAGATAGTCCGGCGGCACATCCACAAGTTCGACCAGCCTCGCTTGTCCCGCGCCAAAGTCGTCGTATGCCAATCCGATTTGAAGATCCTTGAGAGCCGCCCGCGTATTACGCATTTGATCGCCGCAGGTGACGGAGGCTTCGTGTATTTCCAGCATCAGCGGCCGTCGAGGTTCAAGCTCTCGAAGCTCGCTTAGCGAGAACAGCATTAAGTCGAGATCATCCATCTCAACCGGGTGCGTGTTTACGAACAACGCGTGATCGGTCGGCAGTATCTGACCGCAGCGAACACCTTCTTCGCGCAAGATGCGACTGAGTTCACCTTCCAGATTCAACACTTTCGCCGCGGCGAACATTGAGTGGGGGTCTTTCAGACCGAAGAATCGACTCCTGGCTAATACTTCAGCACCCCAAACCTGGCGGTTCTCCATTTTCACGATCGGTTGCACGTGCGGCGTTACGGCACGCTGCGTCATCAGCTGGTCGAATTGGATCAGCGCCAGCGCACGATCGCAGGAGTCCTCCTGAATTGTTTGTGGACCACTTTCGGTGCACTGCTGGACCACTCGAAACACAACTTGCCCGAATTGCAGCAAGTCGCTGTGATGCACCGTGCAAGGTTCATGAATGCGCGTTCCGTTGACAAAGGTCCCATTCGTGCTGCCTAAATCGCGCAGCAGAATTCCCCGGTCGACGACGGTCAATTCGGCGTGCTCGCGCGATACCGTGGGACTTGGAATACAGAGCGAAGCGCCGGGCTTGCGCCCCACAATAAACCGCAAAGAATCCACCCGCACGTGGCGCACGGGTTGGTCGTCGGCAACCTGGCCGGCAAGCAGCCAGGTGGTTCGCGCTGTCGAAAGTGTACTGCTTAACATGATTACATCACCAGCGTTTTGCTCATGGCGTGTTGTTCGACTGTCGCTCGTGCTTCGTCTGTGGCCCAAACGATCGAAGCGTTGGCCGCCGTGTTCGTGGAAACTAGCGGCAACCATGCGATGTCGGTCCGACTATGGACGCGGCCCGCGAATTCGATTCGGTCTCGTCGCCGTTCGACAAACTCGAGCGCCACATGGGGCAGCGAAAGATTATCGGCCTCGACGCAAATTGTTAGTTGACTGTCCCGATCTGAAATTGTGTTTACCGTTGACCCTAACCGCTGAGAAATCATCTGCTCCACGTGATCGTCGGCGGCGTCATCCGGTGTCACGGCAAGTGCGCGTCGACGTCCCCCGTATTCCAGTAGCATCGGTGTCGCCGTAGCTAACGCACCATCGAGCCCGGCCGTCTGGTCTTCCCGCCCGTTAGTACCCGCGCCTGCAAGAATTTCAGAGACGGCCGTACGAGCAAACTCGTGCAGTTTCGCATTGAGCTGCGCACGTAGTCGGCCGCCTTGGATGATTATTCGCGCCAAACCACCGTTGCCATTAAGGAAGTCTTGCTGAAGTCGAGCGTCGATTCTGAGCGCGAGAGCTTCCAGGCCGTTTTTCAGCTTCGCATCCGGTTTAATGCTCTCTGCTTTATCGCTCTCCGAAGTTTGAATAGGGGCGCCGTTTGCACGAGACTGTGCTGCCGAACGCCGGGCCGCCGCAACCAGGTCGATTTCTCGGTTCAGGGCGGCAATTTCATCCGACGACGCCTTGCGGTCGGCTTCCAGCATCGAGATTGCATAGTCGGCCGCTTCGACTGCGAGTTCATCGAGTCGCAGCTGGCGGTATTTTTGTGCAAGTGATTCCGAAGCATTCTGTAAAGCACCGTCGACCTTCGATTTTGTCGCGAACTTCGCAGCTTCCGCTCTTACTCGATTTAATTCCGCCGACACCGCATCTCGGACAGGCCGGAGTTCGCTTTGTAGACGGCGAAAATGTTCTTCGAGAAAGATAAGCGTTTGTCGAGCGCCGGCCAGACGATACGCAGGATCGTCGATTCTGCGCGCAATCATTCGGCGAACCTCAGTGCGCAATTTCTCAAGTAGCGGAGCGATAATCTTGGCTGCTATGCCATTTTTACGTGCTTCGCATTCTCGATCACCGCTGACCGACTCACATCCGTCAAAGATTTGATCGATCGACGCTAACAAGCCGGCGCCACTAATTGTTATGTCATGCGCGGCCGGCTTTAACGGCCGCGCATTTGCTGCTGCAGCATTCATCTCAAGCTCGAGCAGTGCGCGAATATTCGCGGTAACTCCGGCCGAGTCTAACTGCAACCGCTTGATCGATTGCTGGTCTTCGGATCGCGCTTTCTGCAGTGAACCGCCTGCCGGCCCCGTGCGCCACGTCACCATTACTTGCTCGCAGACCAGGTCGACCATCTCGTCGTTAAAAGACGGTGGAGCGACCGATGGCCGATGAATTCCAAACGCTCGCAATTGTCCGACGGCGGAGTCCGCCCCTTTGCCCTCTTTGGCAGCAGCCCGACATGAATCGAAGAACACCCGCGCCGGGGAAAATGTGTTAAATCGCAGGTACTCGGCCACTCCATGGGTCGCTTGATCGAACTCGCTGGCCTCAAGGCTTTCTCCAAGATGCACAAGATACGTGTGGTCAAATGCCGGCACACCAGCCGCATGGCCTGGCAGTCCACAGCTGATGTCGCCCGGGTAGGGGTTATCGCTCTGCCGAAAATGATTGAATTCGGACAACCACGAATATGCGTTGACGCGTGCCAATTCGCTGTGTTTGGCATCGCGCCCCGTTGAGTGCAACATCACCCCGATTAACTCGAGTTCTGCCAGACCCATTTTTTGTAAGATCGCGCGAACTGCGTAACCCATGTCCAACGACATGCCGCTGCCGGTGCCGCCTGCAATCGAAGCCACGACGAACACCCTGACCGCGTTCTGACGAAACTCGCACCCGGTTGTGCTGCTCGATGTCGCAAGAGATGCGGGGGCCAACGCTTGTACGAGTGCTCGCCGAATGCGTTGGCCCACGGTCCTCGCGTGATCCGCGAGCGCCAGCCGGCCGAGCGGACGAAGTCCCTCGGTTCGCAATGACCGCGGGATGTTGTACAACCAGCGTCGACCCAACCAATGGAGCAGCTGTTGCGAATTCTCGCGGTAGTGCTGGGGCCTATGTAGAGGCAACGTCAGCACTTCTTCCGATGAAAAGCCGCTCGCATCGTGACCTGCCACGCTTACCAAGCCTTGCGGATCCGTATCGATGTGCAGAAACTGAATTGCCGGAACGTCGCGAGTGCTTCCCCATTTATCGGACAGCATCTTGTGGAAGTGAGACAACACCTGGCCAGCCGATCCGCCGATTCCTAAGACCAGCGTAGGGGTCCATCGCAGATCGCAGCCCGAAATATCGACGGGCGGCAAATCAACCAGCTCGCAGTCCGATGGGGGCAAATCCACTAGCATTTGCGTAGTGCCCACGCCCCATCCGGCTGGTTGATCCTCCTCAAAAAAATCGGCTTGCTTTGTCTCGCGTACTTCAGGGTCGACCTCCGTGGCAGACGGATAGGGAGCTTCGGGCGAATTGGTGGTCTCTGACTGCGAAGCTTCGCGATAAGCGGATCCACTAGCGGTGCTCGCCAAAGAATCAACAAATCCGCGGCAATTTGGGTAGCGATGGTTCGCATCTTTGGACAATGCCCGTGAAACCGAGTACCGATCTGCAGCGGCTAAAGCTGCTAAATCCGGTTCGTCGTTGAGATGGTGCAGCGTTAACTCCGCCGCACTATTCCCTGCGAAGGGCAGCGTTCCCGTGAGCATTTCCTGGTAGACGATTGCCAGGGAGTATTGGTCACTATGGCAGCTCGGTGCTCCGCGGAAGACCTCGGGCGCTGCATACAGCGGCGTCATGCCGCCCACGAGCGAGGCTTGCGATTGGCGAACGTCTTTAACCAGGCCGAAATCCGCAACCTTCACATGCCCGGCCAGCAGCAGCAAGTTCTCCGGCTTAATGTCTAGATGCTGGAGCGAATGCGCTGAACTCATGAAGTCGAGCGCGTCGGCCGTGTCTCGCAAATAATTCAGCAATTCATCTCGTGGAATTCCGCGCAGTCCATCGCGCCGGCACTGATCGAACCGATCTTTTACGCTGCCATCCGCCAACTCTGTCACGACGAGCAGGCGCCCCGCCACGACCTCAATTCGTTCCAACGACAACAAAAACGGATGTCGCACCCCACGCACGTGATCGAGCGAGCGCATTTCGTTCGTCGCCCGCTTCTCATGATGCTTGCCAAACACGAACTTGATCGCCTTGGTCAGGCCGCCTGGCGCTTCAACACGCCACACTTCGCCGTAGCCGCCGCTGCCGATCCGTTCGATCAAGCGATAGCCGGGCAAAGGCTCCGAACTAATGTCAATGTCGTTGCTCACGTCGCGTTCCTAAGCTTGGGTCTGCCGCGCCCTGGCAGACACCGGGACAGGATCCGTTTCCGATCTCTTTTGAATCACGTCGCTGTCAGATGAAATCGCTGTGAAGTAGCTTCGCACGACGCGATCCAAATAGTCTGGTCGCAGCTCCATCGGACGGCCGTAATACACGCAGTAGTTCTTAATTTGGGATAAGATGTCTCGCGGGTGGCAGCGTCGTAGCGGCCTCTTAAAAGGCGCATAGTGCGTCTCAATCAAGTAGTGCACGGCCTCTGGAAAAAACCGGCAACCAAATGAGCGACAAGCCGTTTCGAAGAGCCGTCCAAATTCTGTGATCGACGGGTTCTTAACTTCGATCTTGTAGGGAATGCGGCGCAAAAACGCCTCGTCCGCCAAGTCCAACGGCTCAAGGTTTGTCGAAAAAATGATCAGCTGCTCAAAAGGCACCTGGATTTTCTTCCCCGTCGCCAGCGTTAGAAAATCGTGCCGCGATTCGAGCGGGACGATCCAGCGATTCAGCAGCTCCGCCGGATCAATACGCTGCCGTCCGAAGTCGTCGATCAATAAGCATCCGCAGTTGCTCTTCAGCTGAATCGAAGCCTCGCTAACGTTGGTCCGCGGGTCATTGCGGATCTCGAGGTTGTCCATCGTCAGCTCGCCGCCCACGACGACCGTCGGCCGCCGAATCTTTACCCATCGCGCATCCGCGTGGGCCGACTTCATGATTCGCCCGTCCGATTCCTCTACCGCCTCATGACAGGCTGCGTCGTACAGCTTGATGAATTGACCATCCTCAGTAAGCGTTCGCGGAAGCCAAATGTGCTGGCCAAAACAGTGGGTGATGCGTTTGGCAAGCGTCGTTTTTCCATTGCCCGGCGAGCCGTATAGAAACAGCCCGGCGCCGGAATTGACTGCTGGTCCCAGCGCATCTAATAGCTCGGGTTCGATGCTGATGCCGCGAAATGCCGCGGCCAACTGTTCACGCCGAGCGGGTTCCGCTCGGATCGTTTGCGCCTCGACGCTGGTCGTGTACTCTTCGAGTGGAACAGGGACTGGCCCCACATAGGCACACGCCTGCATCGCGGCTCGAGCGCGATTAACGCCCTGTTCCGTAAGCGCATAGCAATAATCGTTAAGCGCTGCTTGGCCTTGATGGACTAGCACCTGCCGCGACCGCAACGCCAGCAGCATGTCCTCCAAAATTCCGAATGGCAGGCACAGCTTCTGCGCGATGTCGCGACCACTCGTCGACCCAACTTGCAGCAAGTATTTGCAAATGAGTGTCTCGATGACGATCGGACTGATGCCCGTTTGTTCGATCGACTGCGGTTCCGGCGGGTGAAATACGTCCTCGACGAGTAGCGACGCCAGCAATCCTGGCTCTCGGATGTCGTTCGACGTCGCGGAAATGGACATGAATCACCAGACTTTGAAAACGGCTCAACGCTTCGCGCCTCTGGGCGAGGTTAAGTGATGGCTACGGCAAGCCGTCATGGAAGAATAGGTTGCGTGCCGCCGGAAAGAGCTCGCGGACGCCGAAAGGCCCTATACGGCGCATTCAAAAATGACCGCAAAATCGTTATGACCGATTTTGGGCGGCATCCATCATCGGCTATGGTTGCTCGGCCAAGAAAAATCGGCAGGCACTATTCAACAGGTGGCACGCCGGGCCTAATCTTCTTCGAATCCGCTCGGCCGATTGAAAAGTTTTTCGCGCGTAGCCCACAAACCTGCAGAGGGCGTTGGTATGAAATAGTAGCGCTCCCCATCCGACGTCGTATTCCAGCCCTGCTTGCACTCATTCGGTCGATACCGCGCTATCGCTTCGTTGATGTCCGCATACTTGAAGTTCACACCCTCGATTTCGCGCTGCGAAAGATGCCCCGGCGCGTAGGTGATGGTGAATCGCCCCTCGCTAGACCCATGCATCAGGTGGGCCGTTGCATGCGCCAAATCCTGCATGTCGGCATTGCGCTGGTACTGTTCCATCACGCGCGGTGTGCCAACGTAACCGTACTTGCGGATGAATTCGTCAACTTCCGGCTGTTCTCCAAACCGCTTGAGGCCCGGAGCAATTACCAACAGCTCACCACCATCGGCCAGGGCCATCCGCGTGCGATAGATCGATTTGTTGGCTACCCAGGTGCTGAAGAACTCATCTCCCTGCATCACGCAGACAATCTTTTGCACGGGCTCGTCAAACAGCGTGATATTTTGCTCGCGAGATTGTCGCGCCGCCGCTAGATAAGTCTCTAAATCGTCGCCTACGTGGACACCTGTGTGCACAAGCTGATCCCGATCATTGCGAGCGAGCACAACCTGCACGTACAAGTCGGGCAAGTCACTCAAAAACTCCTCTTCCGCGCGGTTGAAGCACGCCCGTAGCGGAGTGATGAGGTTCCCCAAGTTGTTTTCAATCCCGCAAGATGCCGCCGCCATGTGCGCCGCACAGATCAGGTCTTTTCCGCCAAGCCCTATGAAATAATTCTTGTTGTGATTGGCGAATCCCAGCACTTCGTGCGGCACCACGTGCCCGACATTAATTATGAGATCCCACGGCTCCTTCATGAGCATTCGATTGAGCACGATTGGTAACGGCCAGTCCGCCGCGCCTTGCATCGTCTCATCGACGAATCGACCAGATAGCTGCCCGATCTCAACGCAGCCTCCGCGCCAATCGTGGGCGTGAATCCGCTCGTTTGGAATCGAGCCAAACATTTGCCGGTTTTCCTCGGGCGTGTGAGGCACATGCTGGCCCAGCGTCGGAATCACGTGGACGTCCGCCTCACTCGCGAGCAGCCGGTAAAGCATTTCCGTCAACCGCCCTGCCCCCGAATGCATGCGGGTAATGTCCGGTGGCAACAGCAATACCCGCTTTGGCTTCGCGCAAATCCGCCGACGCGCTTCCGCCACCGTCTGCTCCATGAGCACCTGTAGCCGCTCGGCCGAAATCTCGTTCGCACGCTCCGAAATCCAAGGCATATTTTATTTTCCCAATTTGTTGTTGGCTCGACCCGTTCATCGATGAGCTATCAAAGAGCCAGCCCGCCACATTGTAAATATTTTTTTGCAGGCTGGCCATTGACAGGCGTGCTAGCCGATTGTATTAATCAGTTAGTACAATAGCACAAGCGATGCGAATCTATATTTCCACCAGCGACGGCGTGCCGATCTACCTGCAGATCGTAAACCAGGTGAAATACTTGGTTTCCTCCGGCCGCCTTTCGGCCGGCGAGGAACTGCCGCCAATTCGTGTGCTGGCCGAGAAGCTCGTCATCAATCCCAACACGGTCGCCCGGGCCTACCGCGAGCTCGAAAGCGCCGGCATTGTCGAAAAGCGGCGCACTGCCGGTACCTACGTTTCGGACCAGGGCTCTCCGCTGGCACGGCGGGAACGTCTGAAAATCATCACCGAACGAATCGACGCACTCCTAGCCGAGGCCCGGCAAATGGGCGTCGATATCGAAGAAGTCATCAAACTACTCGAACGCCGCCACGCGGCGATGGTTTCCGCCTCCCTCGAGGTTTAATGCCATGGATAGTTCAATTGCGTCACAAACACCCCCTGTCATCGAAATTCGCCGGCTCACGCGCCAATTCGGCGCCGCCCGAGCGCTCGATAACGTCTCGCTCAGCATTCCCCGCGGCGGCGTCTTCGGGCTCATCGGCGGCAACGGCGCCGGCAAAACGACCCTGATCAAACACGTCTTAGGCATGCTCCGCGCACAAACAGGAATTGTGCGAGTCTTCGGCCTCGACCCGGTCGATAATCCGGTCGGTACGCTGAGCCGCATTGGCTATCTTTCCGAAGATCGCGACTTGCCCGACTGGATGACCGTTCGCGAGCTGACTCAATATACTCAGGCTTTTTTTCCGACTTGGGATGAGTCGTACGCGGAGCAGCTCCGCGAGATGTTCGATCTCGATCCCGAAGCCAAAGTCCGCGCGCTTTCGCGGGGTCAGCGCGCCCGCGCCGGGCTCCTCACCGCGCTTGCCCACCGACCCGAGCTGCTCGTCCTCGACGAACCCTCTTCGGGCCTCGATCCTGTTGTGCGGCGAGACATCCTCGGAGCCATCATTCGCACCATCGCCGACGAGGGTCGCACGGTACTGTTTTCCTCCCACTTGCTCGATGAGGTCGAGCGCGTGGCCGACCAAGTGACGATCATCCACCAAGGGCGCCTGCGTCTTACGGCTTCCATCGACGAAATCAAAGATACGCACCGCCGCGTAACGCTCCACTTCGAACAACCCATGGAACGCCCGCCGATGCTCGTCGGCGCAATTTCTTTTGAAGGAGCCGGCCAAGAGTGGACGTACATCTGCAATGGCGCTAGTCCGCAGCTCCGCCACGCCGCCGAATCCATCGGCGCAACGGTCGTGAACGACAGTGCGCTCTCGCTCGATGAAGTGTTCGTTTCGCAAGTTGCCGAACATCCATTGGTATAACTAGGGGGACGACATGCGATCCATTCCAGTCACCATGACTTGGGAAATGCTTCGGCGCGGACGCTGGAACCTCATCGTCGCGATG
>DATBAY010000615.1:0-14556 GCA_036271295.1 Lacipirellulaceae bacterium
CTGGGCGAAAAGGCGCCGCTAAATCGCGCCGTTGCGAGCATGGCGAGCGAGTTGGAAGCTCGCGGGGACGGTTCTTATTTCACGCGCGATGACGTCATTCGACGATTTCAGGCGGTCAACTATCGCGGGCATTGGATTGACAACGCTTCGCGGCTGCTTCAGGCTATCCGAAGTGGGGACGGCGTTTCTCGCCATTCTTAATTCGGTTTAGGGGCTGACGAATTCGTCAGTGAAGCGATGTTTTCTACACGTCTTGCACGTGGCTGCGCGGTGTTTGCGGCGGCCGTTCTGTGGAGTGTTGGCAACTGCGGATCAAGTGTTGCGGCGGAGTCTTCGAAGCCGACGGCAAAGAAGATGAACGTGGTGCTGATTTTGGCGGACGATCTTGGCTGGACCGATCTCGCTTGTTTCGGCAGCAAACTGTACGAGACGCCGAATATCGATCAGCTGGCGAACGAGGGGATGAAGTTCACACAAAATTATTCGGCGTGCACGGTGTGCTCGCCGACGCGGGCGGCGCTGCTGACGGGCAAGTACCCTGCCCGGCTGCATGTCACGGATTGGATCCCGGGGCAGATGCCGGAGAACCCGAAGTTGATCGTGCCGGACTGGACGAAATATTTGCCGCTCGAGGAAACGACCATTGCAAACGATTTCCATAACGCGGGGTATGCGACCGCGAGTATCGGCAAGTGGCATTTAGGTGGCGAGGAGTATTATCCGGAAAAGCACGGGTTCGATTTCAACATTGCGGGCACGGACAAGCCGAACACGCAGCATTATTTTTCGCCGTACGACATTGCCACGCTGAAAGATGGTCCGAAGGGCGAATACGTAACGGATCGGCTGACGAACGAAGCGATCAAGTTCATCGGTAAGAACGCGAAGGAAGACAAGCCGTTCTTTTTGTACTTACCGCACTTCGCCGTGCATTTGCCGACGCAGGGGAAGAAGCCGCTGATCGAGAAGTACAAGGCGAAAATTACGCCGGATATGGCGCAGAACAATGCGGTTTACGCGGCGATGATCGATAGTCTCGATCAATCGGTCGGGCGGGTTCGGGAGGAACTCAAGAAGCTGAAAATCGCGGACAACACGCTGGTGATTTTCGTTTCAGATAACGGTGGGCGGGTGCCGACGACTTCGAACTTGCCACTGCGTGTGGGCAAGGGCTCTGCTTACGAAGGTGGCGTGCGCGTTCCGCTGATCGTTTACTGGCCGGGCATTACGAAGCCGGGCAGCGTGTGTGACGTGCCGGTCATCAGCATGGATTTGTATCCGACGATCATGTCGATCGTGGGATTGTCGGAAGGTGCGAAGAACGCGGTGGATGGCGTGAGCCTGGTGCCGCTGTTGCGCGGGGATGGGAAGCTCAAGCGTGACGAGTTGTTCTGGCACTATCCGCACTATCAGCACTATCAACTGGGTGGCGCGACGCCTTACAGCGCGATCCGCAAAGGCGACTTCAAGCTGATTGAGTATCTCGATGACAAGCCGGCGGAGCTTTACAACTTGAAGGATGATATTGGCGAGAAGCATGACTTGGCGGCAGAGATGCCAGACAAGGTCAAAGAGCTGCGAGATAGGCTGCATGCCTGGCGGACCGAGGTCGGAGCCCAGATGCCGACGAAAAATCCGAACTACGATCCATCGAAACCGGAGCATGAAACACCGAAAAAGTTGGAGGGAGCCAAGGAACGAACGGGGGCCGTTCGGCCGCGTCCGACGGCGGATCAGCTTTTGGATGCGCAGACCTGAGCGGCTTCGGAGTGACCGCAAACTCTTTAATGCGATGGGGTTCTGCGCGGCGCTTCGTCCGATCCCGAGGTCGCGATTGGGAGCGGCGACTCGGTAGTCCTCCCCCGAAGGGCGGGCGAGTGCGGGCCACTAGAATCTCGAATTACTGAACCCGGCAAAACCCTGCGTGGCATGTTATAATCGCTCCACGGCAGGAAGAGCGTTTTTTGGCTGCTTTGCGCGCGTTAGAAGCTGCGTCCCCCACCAAGTGCGCGCTGAAGTATGGATTTGCGGCCACCCACGCTGATGAATCATTGGGCTTTCGTCGTATCGGACCGGAGAATTGGAATGCGATCGTCATTGCAGGGTTTAGTTGGAGTTATGGGTGCGCTCGTTGCCGTTAGCATTTTTGCAGTGGCAAGCAGTCGGGCGGCGTTTACGGATCAGAGTACGGCGATTCTGGGCGGCGCGAATTACATCACGCGCAGCGCTTCGCTGGCCGACTACGATGGCGACGGTGATCTGGATTTGATGTTCCAGACATCTGTGGGGCCGAAGTTGTACCAAAATAACTTGGTGAGTACGGGCACCCCGAGCATGACGTATACAGACGTTACTAGCACGATGCTGCCTGGTGGTATGACCAGTGCTATGTGGAGCGCGGCGTGGGGAGATTACAACGGCGACGGAAAGGTGGACGTATTTGTGGGCGGTGCAGTCGGCACGGGGACGCTGTTAAAAAACAATGGTCCGACGACGCCTTTCACGAATGCGAACGACGAAGTTGGGCTGAATACGGCGTTTTTTAAGAACACTGGCTATTCGCAAAATGTGGCGTGGGGTGATTTCAACAACGATCATCGTTTGGATCTTGTGATTGGCATGGAGGTGCCGTCGAATCAAATGTACCTGCAACAGGCGAACGGAAAGTTTACCGAGTCGGGCGCTGCCGTGGGAATACAAACGCCGGTTGCGAGCAAGTCATATGGCCTTGCCATCGGCGACTACGATGGCGACGGCGACCTGGACCTGTTTATGTCCACATGCAACGACGATCTTAATGATAACGTTGCCAACGCCTTGTATAAGAACAACCTTAAGCAGACTGGCACCTTGACCTTTACCGACGTCGCCGGTGCGACGGGCACCCAGAATACAAAAAATACGTATGGTGCTCAGTTTGTTGACATGGATAACGACGGTAAGCTCGATCTCGTAGTGATCGGCGCCCAAAACGATACGACCGGGGTCGCGAATCCGACGAAAATCTATCGCAACAATGGAAACGGAACGTTCACGGATGTCGATACGATCACCGGCCACTCGCTTCTTTCGAGCGGAGCAGTGGACCCGAATGGATTGAAGCTCGTTGATTATGACAACGATGGGGATCTGGATCTGTACTATCACGATAACCTGGGTAGTCCGAATCAGAGACTCTTTCGCAACGATGGCCATTGGAATTTCACGGATGTCACCTCGTCCCTTGGCCTCGCCGGGACTGCCGCCAACGGAAATCCGAACACTGGCGCGGGTGGTTACGACAGTGTGTGGGGCGATATCGATCACGACGGGGATCAAGATTTGATCGATACGAACAACCAGGTACTTAATAACAAAGCCACGCCGGAAAAGGTCTATCTCAACGACGCTTCGACGAACGGCAATCATTGGCTATATGTCAAGCTGAAGGGGCCGAGCGGAAACACCACTGGAATCGGCGCATCGATCTACGCGACGATGAATCTAGGCACGCCGGATCAAGTGACATTGCGTCGCGAGTCCAACACGGACGCCGATACGTTCAATCAAAGTGATTTGCCGGTTCACTTTGGAATGGCACTATCGACGGTTGCGGATTGGCTGCGGATCGTATGGCCAGACGGAACGGTTCAATTTATGCATGATGTGGCGGCGGATCAGTACCTCACGGTCGACTATGCGGATGCGTTGCCCGGCGATTTCAACAGCGATGGCAAAGTCGACATGGCAGATTACGTCGTGTGGCGTACCTATTTGGGCTCCGTGTTCACGCAAGATGATTACACCACGTGGCGTGAGTATTTTGGCAAATCGCTGTCTGCTGGTTTGGGTTCGGGATCGGCTGTTCCCGAACCGGGCACGATTATACTGATGAGTATTGGGAGTCTGGCAATGCTCTCGCTTCGGCGTCGTTAGAAGAAGTCGCGCGGATTGCTCGGCGAAGCGATTAAGCTAAAAGGGATCTGGCTTGGATCCCGTATTTGCGCTGCTGCACGAGCTACGGAACACCGCAATGTTATCGAGGTCGCGCGTTGGGATTTGGCTGATCATTGGTGTGATCGCGCTGCGCGCCAATCTCAGTCGGGCGGCGGCGCCGCAAGTCCCGGGCCTTCCGGCACAGACGGCCGATTATGTGAAGTACTCGGTTGACGATTTGCCGGCTTATTTTCAGGTCGGCGTCACGGCGCTCGACAATACGCCGGGCGACAATCTCTTGTCGAACGCCGGCGCGACACTCGGTCGCGTGCTGTTCTATGATACGCGGCTTTCACAAAACAACACTGTTGCGTGCTCTTCTTGCCACCATCAGGCGAATGGCTTTTCGGATCCGAACCAGTTGAGCGCGGGTATTAACGGTCAGCTCACGACGCGTCATTCTATGGGACTGACGGATGTGAGATTCTACGGAAGCGGTCGGATGTTTTGGGATGAGCGGGCGGGCTCGCTCGAAGAACAAGCGCTCGTTCCGATTCAAAGCTCGACGGAAATGGGATCGACGCTTGATGGCGTTGTCGCGAAGCTCAGCCAAACCAAGTTTTACCCGGCGCTGTTCCAAGCTGCGTTCGGTACTCCGGATGTCACGCCGGATCGGATCGCCAAGTCGATTTCGCAATTCGAGCGTTCGATGGTTTCGTACAACTCGAAATACGACGATTCCCTGACCGGGAAGCAGACATTAAGTCCGGCCGAACAGGCGGGTGAGGCGCTATTCAACGGCGCCGCCCGGTGCGAGAGCTGCCATACCACAACCGCGCAAATTGGCGATGAGCCGATGAACATCGGTCTCGACGCGACCGTGACGGATCCCGGCCAGGGCGCGGGACGATTCAAAGTGCCGTCGCTGCGCAACGTGGCGGTTCGCGGTTTCTACATGCACGACGGCCGCTTTTCCAGCCTGCAACAGGTCGTTAACTTTTATAGTTCGCAAGTGATCGACAATGGGAATTTGGACGGCCGGCTGACGAATCCGCTGCAGCTCAATCTCACAACCGAGCAAGTCGACGACTTGGTCGCATTTCTTAATACGCTCACAGACAATACGTTTCTTACGAGCTCGCTGTTTTCGAATCCGTTTGTGACGTTGCCCGGCGATTACAACGGCGACGGGGTGGTCGATGCGGCGGATTACGACGTGTGGCGCTCGAGCTATGGAGACCAGACGTCGCTTGTGGCGGATGGCAACGGGGACGGCGTCGTGGATACGAGTGACTATCTTTTGTGGCGAGCGAATTTGGGGCGGACCTGGCAAAGCCTGGCGACGGGTAGCGGCGCAGGCGGCGGACAGAGTGTCGTCCCGGAGCCAGCATCTCTCGCGCTGGGATTATTGGCCGTTTTGTCGCTCATTTTTCCGCGTCGGCGACGATTGTAGTTGATCGCGGTGGCCGGAGAACACCGCTGGCGCCGGCAATTGGCTGACGTCGGTCGCTACGGGGGCTACACTGATAGGGCCGCCGCGGATCTGCCCGCGGTTCTCACCTCGGGGATCGGTTGGAATGCGATCGCGATTCTTATTTGCGATCCTGGCGTTGGTTGCGGCAGTGGTCGGATCGAATCGTGGACGGGCGGCCGAGACGCAAGTCTCGTTTCTGAAGGACGTGAACCCGCTGCTGGCTCGCCGCTGCTTTAGTTGCCACGGGCCGAACAAGCACGAGGGCGGGTTGCGCCTGGATAAAGCCGATGGGGCCGTGGCGGAGCTGGATTCCGGTTCGCACGCGGTCGTGCCTGGTAAGGTCGACGAAAGTGAGCTGGTCGCCCGTGTTACGGCGACGGACGAATCTGAGCGGATGCCGCCGGAAGGAAAGCCGCTGACGGCGGCGGAAGTTGAGGTTCTGAAGCGCTGGATCGCATCCGGCGGCAAGTACGAGAAGCCCTGGGCGTTCGTGCCACCGGAGCGGCGAGAGCCTCCGGAAGTCAACAACAAAGATTGGGTCGAGAACCCGATCGATGCGTTTGTTTTGGCGAAGCTCGAAGAGAATCATTTGGAGCCGGCGCCACCGGCCGATCGGCGGACGCTAGCGCGGCGGGCCTGCTTTGGTGTTACGGGACTGCCGCCCACAAACGAGCAATTGCAGGCGTATCTAAATGATAAGTCGGCGGATGCCTGGCCCCGGTTGGTGGATTCATTGCTCGCGTCGCCGCATTTTGGCGAGCAGTGGGCGCGGCATTGGCTCGACCTGGTGCGGTTTGCGGAAACGAACAGCTTTGAGCGGGATGGGCTCAAGCCGAATGCGTGGAAGTATCGCGATTATGTCATTCGAGCATTTAATGAAGATAAACCGTACGACCAATTCGTGCGTGAGCAACTGGCGGGGGACGAGCTGGACCATGTGACGGACGATTCGATCATCGCGACGGGGTATTATCGGCTGGGCACGTGGGATGACGAGCCGGCGGATCCAGTGCAGGCGCGGTTCGATGACTTCGATGACGTGGTGTCGACGACGAGTCAGGCGTTTTTAGGGCTGACCGTCGGTTGTGCGCGGTGCCACGATCATAAGATCGATCCGATTCCGCAGGCCGATTATTACGGGCTGTTGGCGTTCTTTGCGGATATCTCGCCGTACGCAGATGTGAGCGAGCGCGATCCGGATCGCTTTAGCCAATGGGATATGTCAACGCCGGAGGAGCGCGCGCACCGCGCGGGGCTGCATGAAAAGGCGGACGGGATTGGCAAAGAGATGCGGGCGATTGAGGAGGTGGGCGTTGCTCGCATGAGTGCCGGTGAGCAGGAGATTGCCCGCACGCCGGATCGGTATCGGTTGATCCAGGAGAAGCTGCAGCGGCACCTTAACGAATCGGAGTGGACTCAGTGGCAGGATGCGAATAAGCGATTCACAGCGGTTCAGGACGCAATCAAAAAGCTGCCGCCGCTCGAGGCGGCGCTGGCGCTGGCGAAGTGCAATCCGCGGCCTGAGCCGACACATATTTTGCAGCGCGGAAACGCGCACGTGCCGGGGGACGTGGTCGAGCCGCATTTTCCTGCCATTTTTGGCGATGCGGCTCCTAAGATTGCGGAGCCGGCTGCGGATGCGCACTCTGCGGGCCGGCGGCGTGTGCTCGCAGATTGGATTGTTTCGCCGCAGAACATGCTCACGGCGCGAGTGATTGTGAACCGGGTGTGGCAGCACTATTTTGGCCGCGGTTTGGTGCGCACGGCGAACAATTTTGGCGAGCTCGGCACGCCGCCGACGCATCCGGAGCTGCTCGATTACCTGGCGCTGTGGTTCGTGGATCACAACTGGCAGATGAAGGCGCTGCATCGGTTGATTCTCACGTCGAATACGTATCGGATGTCATCGGCCGGCAATCCGCAGGCGCTGGCGAGCGATCCGACGAACGATCTGTTGTGGCGATTCGATATGCGGCGGTTGAGTGCCGAGGAAATTCATGATGCCGCGCTAGTTGCGTCCGGTGAATTCAATCCGAAGATGTTTGGCAAGGGTTACTATCCGAAACTCGCGCAGGAAGTGCTCGCGACGCAATCGCGGCCGGGGGATGGTTGGGGGAATTCGTCTGCGGAAGAGCGGGCGCGGCGGAGTATTTACATGCACGTAAAGCGGTCGCTGTTGCCGCCAATGTTGACGGCGTTTGATTTTCCGGATGTTGATGCGACATGCGAGGCACGGTTCGTAACGACACAGCCGGCGCAGGCTCTGGCTTTGCTGCACGGCGACTTTCTGAGTGACCAGGCAAGCAAGTTGGCGCGGCGCATCGAAAGAGACTCGGGGGTTGATCCGCGTGAGCAAGTTGCGGAGTCGATTCGATTGGCGTTGAATCGTCCGGCGGCAGATGATGAAATTGCGGAGGGGTTGGATTTTCTGCAGCGGCTGACGACGCAGCGCGGTCAGAAACCGGCGGATGCGCTGAAATATTGGTGCCTTACGGTGCTGAATTTGAATGAGTTTGTGTACTTGGATTGATTCATAAGAAAGCTCACCACAAAGACACGAAGAACACAAAGAAAAAAACGGAGGTCTCTAGGCTGCCTATTGCTATTCTTCGTGTCCTTGGGGCCTTCGTGGTTAAAAATCGATGTCTATAAAAACTAATCGCGACTTTTGCGGGCGAACGCGGCGAGAGTTTCTTTGGGAGACGGGCTGCGGGTTTGGGGCGGCGGCGCTCACTTCGTTGCTGACGCTGGATGGGTTCTTCGCGCGCTCGGCGAATGGGTCGTCTATCGCCGCGAATCCGCTTAGGCCGCGGCCGTCGCAGCTTCCTGCCAAGGCCAAGAGTGTCATTTTCTTGTTCATGTACGGCGGGCCGAGCCATATCGATACGTTTGATTACAAGCCTGGCATGGTCGGCATGGACGGCAAGACGGTGGCGGTGAAAACGTTTGGCAGAGGTGGGCATAAGAGCGAAGGCCGGATCGTGGAGCCGCGGTGGAAGTTTCGTCAGCGCGGTGAGTGTGGCAAATGGGTCAGCGATTTGTATCCACATCTGGGCGATTGCGTGGATGACATTGCGTTCTTGAATTCGATGACGGCGGAGTCGCCGATTCATGGATCGGGGCTGCTCATGATGAATTCGGGCCGGCTGCAAAGCGGCAGCCCGGCGTTGGGATCGTGGGTGAATTACGGGCTTGGTTCGGTGAATGATAATTTGCCTGGGTTTGTGGTGATGCTGGCCCGTGAGGGCGGACCGATTAACGGGGCGAAGAATTGGTCGAGCGGGTTTATGCCGGCGAGCTATGCGGGAACGATTTTTCGAGCCGCGGGCTCGCCGCTAAATGACCTGTCGTTGCCGGAGGGAATGACGCGGCCGATTGAGCGCGACATGCTCGATTCGCTCGGTCGGATGAACGCCGGGCACCAAGCGGCTCGGCCGGATCAGCAAGAGCTCGCGGCACGAATTGCGACGTATGAGTTGTCGTATCGCATGCAGTCGGAAGTGCCGGGGGTGGTTGATCTTAGCCAAGAAACCGAGGCGACCAAGACGATGTACGGGCTCGACAACGAGAAGACGCGCGATTTTGGGACGCGGTGCTTGCTCGCGCGGCGGATGGTTGAGCGCGGTGTGCGATTCATTCAGCTGTATTCAGGCGGTGGGCACAACGACGACAACTGGGATGCGCATGGGGATTTGGTGGCCAACCATACGCGGCATGCCGGGGCAACGGATCAGCCGATCGCGGCATTGCTGAAGGACTTAAAACAGCGAGGATTGCTTGATGAAACGCTGATTGTGTGGGGCGGCGAGTTTGGGCGGCAGCCGACGGCCGAATATGGCGTGGGGACCGGGCGAGATCACAACTCGTATGGGTTCACGATGTGGATGTCGGGTGGCGGGGTAAAAGGCGGCAAGACGGTGGGTGCCACGGATGAGATTGGCTCGGCTGCCGTGGAATCGCCGTTTCATGTGAAGCGACTGCATGCGACCGTTCTGAAGCAACTGGGGCTGGACCCGAATCGGCTGGCGTATTTTTATCGCGGGTTGGATCAGAAGCTTGTGGGGGTTGAGGCGGTCGAGCCGATTGGGGAAGTGATTGTCTAAGGGCTTCCCAGGTGAATAATTCGAAGGTTCTTCGATGGATTTCCCAATGGTTTCGGCCACGCAACGACGTGGCCGCACCAACGTTGACCGAAGGATTGGCCGACGAGCCGATCTACGAGCTGCCGTTTGAGGTCGGGGCGCGTTCTCGCGTCATCCAAGGTTATGGTGGCTCCTACTCGCACACAGGTGACGCTCACTACTCGATCGATTTCCAGATGCCAGAGGGGACGGCCGTGTGCGCGGCAAGGGCCGGTGTGGTTTTCCATGTCGTCAATCACTTTCTTGAAGGCGGTACCGATCTGTCGTTCAAGAATAAGGCGAACTCAATCAATATTCTTCATCCAGACGACAGCATTGCGACCTATGCACACATTGCACACCGCGGGAACCGCGTTTGCGCCGGCAATGCGGTAACAGCCGGGCAACTGATTGGCTATTCCGGCAATACTGGATGGTCAGGCACGCCTCATCTCCACTTTCATGTCGCGGATGCAATAGATCACAAGGGGATTGCTACAAAGTTTATTACGGTGGAAAACGGAGTTGCCGCGCTCAGCAACAAAGCCTGGTACACGCGACCTGTTACCAAGGCTCGAATTGCAGCGGGTGAAACTCACGGAGCACAAGCTGCTGTACTCAATTCGGAACGGAATGCATTCGCATTTTCTACGGAACTGCTGGAGCTCGCGGCAGAAGTTGAGGATGAACTCGCCTTGGCGGGTTATGATAAGGGGTCGGGGTATGTCTCAATTAACGCGCTGCATGATATTCACGGATTAGAAGTGTGTGGAATCGCATCCGCGGATGAAACGCTGGAGATTACGCGCTTTCTTTTGCGCCGTTTTCGTGGCTGGAATGCAGGCTGGATCAACGCACCGGTCGGGTCATCGTCCCAAGGTTGGGTCGCTCGAATCCGTCGTGACCGCGATGCGGATGCAGAATGCTGGCAAGTGGAATAGAAAGTACTCGCAGCGGGTCATCGGGAACTGTTATCGAATCGGCAGCGAGCGGAACGACGTATTACTTGGATCTAGTGTGTCGTGCAGTTTCGCGGCGTGATGCTACTAATCTTCGGGCAAGTTCGTCGGCAAGGACGCCGAGTAGGATCACGCCGCCGATGATCGCGAATTCGACGTTCTGATATTTCGGATGGACGAGGTTGATGGCGTTGCTCAGTACGACCATCACCGCGGCGCCGATGACGACGCCGATGATGCTGCCTTCGCCACCGCGGAGAGAACAGCCACCGAGCACGGCGGCGGCAATGGCGTAAAGTTCGTAGAAGCTGCCGAAGTCGCTGGGTTGGGCGGCGTTGATATCGAGGACGAAGAGCATGCCGCCGAGGCCGGCGAGGGTCGAGCAGATGACATAGGCCAGGAGTGTCGTGCGATCGACGTTGATGCCGCTGTATTTCGCCGCTTCGGGATTGTTGCCCATAGCGAGCAAGTAGCGGCCAAAGATGGTTTTGTTCAGAAAGATGGCGGCAACTATCGCGAGGATGATGAGGATGAGCGTCGTGGCGGGGAGATGAAAGACATCGGCGCTTGAGCCAAAGATCGGCAGCCGGCTGGTCGCGATCGCTCGCAAGCTTTTGTATCCCAGGCCGAAACCTTGCGATTGGTCGCCGGTGATGCCGCGGGCTATGCCGCGATACAGCAACAGGCCGCACAGCGTGACGACGAACGGCTGCAAGCGCATCTTTGTGATGAGTAAGCCGTGGATGACACCGATAACGACGGATAGACCGAGCACCGCGACAACGGCGGCAGGTGTTGACCAACCGTGCTTTACCAATAAGTAAGGCAGCAAGACGCCGACCAGACAAACGAGCGAGCCGATCGAAAGATCGATGCCGCCGGTGATAATGACGAACGCGGCGCCGATGCTCAGGATGCCGAAGAGTGCCGTGCGATGTACGAGGTTTTCGAGATTGCCGACGCGGAGGAAGCGGTCGCTCGAAAATGCGGTGTATAGGCAGATTGCAACCAGTAGGCCGAAGATACCCCAGATTTTCGCGCCCTGCGGTGAGAAAATACGCTCGACGCCGGAGGGTTGGACGACCGTGGGTGGTTTGGTTTCGTTAGTCATGCGCCGATCCTTTCCTGCAGGTCGGCACTGCCGGTCGCAAGTTGCATGATGGCCTCTTCGCCGAGCTTGGCGCGACCGAGCTCACCCGACAGCCGGCCTTCGTGCATCACAAGGACGCGATCGGAAAGACCGATGACTTCTTCCAGTTCGCTTGAGGCGAATAGGATGGCGACGCCGCGGGCAGCTAATTGATCCATCAGCTTATAGATTTCTTCCTTTGATCCTACATCGATCCCGCGGGTTGGTTCATCGAGCAAAAGGAGGTTTGGTTCGAGGCAGAGCCATTTTCCTAAGACGACCTTTTGTTGATTTCCGCCAGATAGATAGCGGACGATTTGTCGCTCGCTCGCGGATTTGATCCGCAGGAGGGCGATCATTTCCGCCGACACGCGGTTTTCGGCCGCTCGATTGAGGAAACCGCGGCGCTGGTCGCGGCGCAAACTCGGTAGCGAGAGATTTCGCTTGACGCTCATGGGGAGGAACAGGCCGGCCCGGCGGCGATCTTCGGGAGCGAGCATGATGCCGGCGGCGATGGCTTCGCGGACGGTTCGCGGAGGTTGGCGAAGGTCGCCAATCGCCGCGGTTCCGCTCACGGCCGGAGTTACACCAAACAGGGTTGTGAGCAATTCGCTCCGCCCTGCCCCGATCAAACCGGCGAGCCCAACGATTTCGCCAGCACGCAATTCGAAACTGACGGTGCGATGCGGGAATTTAGTCGTTCGGATATCGTTGAACGTCGCGACAACGTCGCCTGGCGCATGGGGTGTACGTTGATAGAAACGAGATACGTCGCGGCCGACCATTAAGCGAACGATGTTGGCGCGCTCAATACGTGCGTGTGGCAGCTCTCCCGACAACTTTCCGTCTCGCAATACCACGACTCGATCGGCGAGCAATTCGATTTCGTGCAGGCGATGCGAAATGTAGAGGACGCTGACACCGCGCGATCGCAAACCGCGGACGACGTCGAATAATTTTTGTGATTCGTGTTCGGAGAGCGAGGACGTCGGCTCATCCATGATGATGATGCGGGCGTTTGTGCTGAGCGCTTTTGCAATTTCGACTAGCTGCTGTTTGCCGATGGGAAGCGTGCCGACGATTGTTTGTGGCGGTACGTCGAGGCCGACCGCGTCGATGTAGGCTTGCGATTCTCCGTCGATTCGCTTTTGATCGATCGTTCCGAATCGTAGGGCCTCGCGGCCGAGAAAAATGTTGGCGGCCACGCTGAGGTTGTCGGCCAGGTTGAGCTCTTGATGGATGAGGGAGATTCCCTGCTTCAAAGCCTGCGCGACGGATGTGAACTCGACGGGAGTGCCATCGACGATGATTGAACCCGCCGTGGGCTGGGCCACGCCGGCCAGGATTCGCATGAGGGTGCTTTTGCCGGCGCCGTTTTCGCCGACGATGGCAAGGACTTCGCCGCGCGACAGCGTGAGCGAGACGTTGTCGAGTGCTTGCACGCCAGAGAATTGCTTGCTGATGCCGCGAACTTCAAGCAGCGGAGGCAGCGATTCGTGGGACATGGCGTGGCGGACGAGCGATATCGTGCGCGGTGAATTACTTTTTGCCGACTTCGTCCTGAAGTTCTTTTTTAAACGCGTCTACGTTTGAAGTATCGATCACGCGGGCGGGGATATCGATAAACTTGTTTTCGGGGATGACCGATTTGTTGCCTTTGTGAAGTTCGTTGAGCACGGAGATCGACTTGTAGCCGTACTGATACGGATTTTGGACGACCGTGGCAACGACGGTGCCATCCTTGATGCCTTGCAGTGTGGCGGGGTTCTCGTCGAAGGCCATGACTTTTATTTTGCCAAGTTTGCCGGCGCGGTCGAGCGCCTCGAGGATGAGCGGCGGATTGTATTCGAACAGGCCGACCATGCCGGCGATATCGGGGTAGCGGGTGACGGTGTCCTCAACGTTTGCCTTCGCTTTGGCTTTGTCGAACTGGTCGGTCATCGTGCCAAGGACCGTGAACTTGCCGTCATCGCTTTTGAGTTCGTCGCCGAGCGGATAGCTGCCCGATGGATTGGGTTTACGATCGAACAGTCCATCGACGAATCCTTGCCGTCGGCCTTGCGAATTGTCCTGGTCCATGCGGCCGATGAAAATCATGATCGAACCGCCAGCGGGCATTGCCTTGCGGAGTGTTTTACCGCAGAGGAGGCCGGCGTCGTAATTGTGCATGCCGATGTAGACCTGCCTTTTTGATTGCGGGGCATCGGCATCGTGTGAAATGAGGATAGTTTGGGCGGCCGCTTTGTCGAGGATGTCGCCCTCGTTTGCTGGATCGATCGTGCTGATGGCGATGCCATCGGTGCCGCGTGTGAGGAGGTCTTCGATCTTGCGAGTTTGATCGGTCATCGACTCGGGCGTGATGACGGTGACGTCGACGTTGAGATCCCGGCCGGCCTTTTCGGCTCCCGCGCGGGCGTAGTTCCAGAAGTCGGCGACGCCGTTAGTGACGAACGCATAGCTGGGCTTCGATTTCGCGTCGCCCGTCTGCGCTTGTTTCTTGCTCGAGCAGCCCGTCGCTGCCAGCAGTGCGACTACGAGCGCCGTTCCCGCCGTTACTCTGGTCATGTCGAAATTCCTCAGAACCTGTTTTGAAATTCTCCCTCTCGCTTTGGGAGAGGGTTGGGGTGAGGGCAATTACAAAAAACCCAAGGCCCCACTCACCCTGCCCTCTCCCAAAGGGAGAGGGTTCCAAGGCAACTCTCGCGATTTCAAAACACGTTCTCACCGAAGAGTGCACCTGGATAATAGCTGCAAAATTGGCGAGATGCCATAGTCGAGCGGAGCCGCATTGATTGGAGCCAGCGTACACGGCGGATACACTGGTGAGTGATGTCGACGCTGTTTCAATTTGCGAATGTTTCCAAGACGTACGGCAACGTGCGGGCGCTCGATGATCTGACGCTCACGGTTCCTGAGCGCGCGATCGGATTGCTGGGGCCGAACGGGTCGGGCAAGACG
>DATBAY010000616.1:0-4690 GCA_036271295.1 Lacipirellulaceae bacterium
CTCGCCGCCACGCTAGCAGGCAACTACGGCATCTACGGCCCCCCGTTTGAGCATGGCTGGTCCGTCCCCCGAGAGCCCGGCAGCGAGGAATACCTCAACTCCGAGAAATACCAACTTCATCACCACGATTTAAATCGCCCCGATAGCCTGAAAGACTTCATCGCCCGCGTCAACGAAATTCGCCGCGGCAGTCCCGCGCTCGCGCACCGCGGCGTGCTCAAGTTCCACGAAGCTGAAAACGAACAGATCGTTTGCTACAGCCGTACAGCGCCCGATCAGTCCGATATCGTGCTGGTTGTCGCAAATCTCGATCCGCACCATCGGCAGACGGCTTGGGTGACTCTTCCCGTCGAAGACTTAGGCCTGCCAACGGATCGTCCGTATCAAATGCACGATTTGCTGACAGATGCTCGCTATTTGTGGCACGGAAATCGCAACTACATCGAGCTGGATCCTGGCAGCGGACCGGCGCACATCTTTCGTATTCGCCGGCGGTCCCGTACCGAACAAGATTTTGAGTACTTCCTGTAGCAATCAAGAACACGAAACGGAAATCGTATGGCAACGGCCGAATTAACGACGCGAACTGATTCAGTTGCGCGCCCTACTCGCGTAATCAACACCGCGCCATGGTTCAAGGATGCGATCATTTACCAGATCCACGTGCGCGCATTTCAAGATAGCAATAACGATGGCATCGGCGATTTCCGCGGTCTCAAGTCTCGCTTGGATTACATCCAAGACCTCGGCGTAACTGCAATCTGGCTGCAGCCATTCTTCCCGTCGCCGCTGAAGGATGACGGCTACGACATCGCCGATTACCGCAACGTGAATCCGCAGTACGGCACGCTGGACGACTTCCACGAATTCCTCGACGAGGCCCACCGCCGCGAGCTGCGCGTCATCACCGAATTGGTCATGAACCACACGTCCGATCAGCACGAATGGTTCCAGCGCTCCCGGCGCGCCGCTCCGGGCTCGCCCTGGCGCGACTGGTACGTGTGGAGCGACACCCCAGAAAAATACCGCGAAGCTCGCATCATCTTTCAGGATTTCGAAACTTCGAATTGGAGTTGGGATCCCGTCGCAAGCGCTTATTTCTGGCATCGTTTCTACAGCCATCAGCCAGATCTCAACTTCGACAATCCCGCGGTCGGCGACGCGATGGTCGAGGTCCTCGACTATTGGCTGGGCATGGGCGTCGACGGCGTACGGCTCGATGCTGTGCCGTATCTCTTCGAGCGGGACGGAACCAATTGCGAGAACCTGGCGGAAACCCACGCTTTCCTCCGCCGCCTGCGTTCACACATCGATGAAAAACACGCCGACAAGATGCTGCTGGCCGAAGCCAACCAGTGGCCGGAAGACGCGGCCGCTTATTTCGGCGACGGCGACGAATGCCACATGAACTTTCACTTCCCGCTCATGCCGCGGCTCTTCATGGCGGTCGAGCGTGAAGACCGATCGCCGATCGTCGACATCCTCGAGCAAACGCCGCTGCTGCCTCCGTCGTGCCAGTGGGCCATCTTCCTACGTAACCACGACGAGCTAACACTCGAAATGGTCACCGACGAAGAGCGCGATTACATGTATCGCACGTACACGCTCGATTCGAAGGCTCGCATCAATCTCGGCATCCGCCGCCGACTGGCGCCGCTGATGGCCAACGACCGCCGTAAGATCGAGCTTATGAACTCGCTGCTGCTGTCTCTCCCAGGCACGCCGATTTTGTACTATGGCGATGAAATCGGCATGGGTGATAACTATTACCTGGGCGACCGCAACGGCGTTCGTACGCCCATGCAGTGGAGCAGCGACCGAAACGCCGGCTTCTCGCATGCCAACCCTCAGGGCCTGTATTTGCCGGTCATCATCGATCCCGAATATCACTATGAGCTGCGCAACGTCGAGGTGCAGCACTCGAACCCGCATTCGCTATTGTGGTGGACTCGCCGCATACTCGACCTCCGCAAGCAATTTCCCGCGTTCGGCAATGGCAGCTTCGAAGCGCTGCCTTCAGCGAACCCGAAGGTGTTCGCATTCCTACGCGAAACCGAGGGCCAAACCCTTCTGGTTGTTGCCAACCTGTCTCGACTCTCCCAATTTGTGGAACTCGATCTATCGCGTTTCCGCGGTCAATCGCCGACCGAACTTTTTGGCCGCACGCAGTTCCCCGCGATCGGCAACGAACCGTATCGGCTTTCACTGGGGCCGCACGGATTCTTCTGGTTCTGCATCGGCTGCCGCGACGCATCGCAGGCCGGCGAACCCGACCGCGAACTTCCGGTCGTCTACCTCCGCCGCGAATTCGATGAATTGTTCAAAGGCCACACGCGAAAAGCTCTGGGCGAAGCTCTTGTGCCTTATCTGCGCCGCCAGCGTTGGTACGCGGGCAAGGCCCGCAACCTGCAATACGTCGAAATTCTGGATTACTTCCAACTGCAAAATAGCGCTGCCGGATCGCAAACTTATCTGCTCCTCGTAAGTGCGAACTACGCCGACGGTGAACCGGACGCCTATAACATCCCCGTGACGCTCGTTCCCGAACAGCAGGCGAAAGAGCTCCTTTTAAATCATCCGCCGGCCGGAATTCTTCAGGTCGACGGAATCGGCGATGAGGGGCCGCTCACTTTATGCGAAGCGACATGGGAGCCGGCACTCTGGCAACAACTGCTCGGCGCCGTCGCGCGAAGAGATCGCTTACGTGGCTACCAAGGCATGATTACTGGCGTCCAAACGTCTGCCTATTCGCATCTGGCGCAAGGCCTCCCCGAAAACGTTCAGCCCAGCGTGCACGGCGGAGAACAAAGCAATACCTCGGCTCTATTCGATGAAAAGCTCATCTTTAAGTTGTTCCGACGCATCACGGCCGGCGTCAACCCGGATTACGAGATTGGATGCGAGCTCACCGAACACCAACAGCTTGCCACCGTGCCGCAAGTTGCTGGGGCGCTCGAATACCGTTCCGACTCCGGCCGGCAGTATTCACTCGCCGTGCTGCATCAGTTCGTGCCAAATGTCGGGGATTCCTGGACTTACACGCGCGATGAGCTCAATCGCTATATCGAACGAGTCCAGTCGATCGATGTCCATGAAACAAGTAGTCCCGACAGCCCGCCAATTGATGTCACTGCCGCCTTTGCCGACGATGCCCGCCAGTCGCTTCTGGACCTAAGCGAAATCGAGCCGTCGCCACTCGCTCAACATGTTGTCGGTGGCTTCCTTTCCTTGGCCGAAAAACTGGGCACCCGCGTCGGCGAGCTCCACGTCGCGCTGGCAAACGCCGGGGGAAATGCGTTCGCTCCTGAAACGTTTACCCGCCTGTACCAGCGTGGCTTGTACCAGTCGATGCGCGGCCAGGCCCGCAACACGTTCGACTTGCTGCGCAATCAGCTCCACAAACTCACTGCAGACGATCGCTCCAAGGTTCAACAAATGCTCGAACGCGAGCGCTGCATCTACTCGCGGTTTGGCGAACTAACTCACGAACTGATCGCTGCCAAGCGTATCCGCTGCCACGGCGACCTGCATCTCGGGCAGGTACTCTTCACCGGAACCGATTTCGTCATCATCGATTTCGAAGGCGAACCGGAACGGGCGGTCAGCGAGCGCAGCATCAAAACCTCGCCTTTAAAGGATGTCGCCGGAATGTTGCGTTCGTTCCATTACGCGGCGCATGCCGCACTCCGCGGCCAAACCAACAAGCTCATGGTTCAACACCCGACCGTTCCCCTTGAGGAGTGGGCCAACTATTGGTCGACCTGGGTAAGTGCGGCGTTCCTGCGCAGCTACTTGGCAGCGGCGGCTCCCGGGACATTCTTACCCAGTTCTCGCCAGCAGCTGGAAGTCCTGTTGCGCGCTTACCTGTTGGAAAAAGCCCTCTATGAACTGCGCTACGAACTCAACAATCGTCCCGACTGGGTCCGTATTCCGCTGGAAGGCATCCAGCAATACTGCGGTAGCCAAACTGAAGAAGCACACACATGAGCACCGTTAGCGCACCTCCCGCCGAACGACTGAAAATAAATCAGTCGCTTATCACGGCCGACGACTTGTACTTGTTCAACGAGGGCACGCACTACGCACTTTGGAAGAAGCTCGGAGCTCACGTCATCCGCGATGGTGACATGGTTGGAACTCGCTTCGCCGTCTGGGCGCCCAATGCGCGGCAAGTCTCCGTAATCGGCGATTTCAATGACTGGGACATCAATCGCGATCCGCTCTCCCCGCGTGGTTCGTCGGGTATCTGGGAAGGATTCATCGCGGACATTCAGGCGGGTGCTTCGTACAAATACCACATTGTCTCGCGCGCCGGCGGCTATCAGGTCGACAAAGCCGATCCATTCGCCTTCCGTGAAACTCCTGGCGGTGGTCGCGCCTCAATGGTTTGGGAAATCGACTACGAATGGCAGGACCGCGTCTGGATGGAATCTCGCGCGCAACACAACCGTTTGAGCTCTCCAATTTCGATCTACGAGCTTCATCTGGGTTCCTGGCGGCGTGTCGCGCAAGAAAACAATCGCTCCCTGAATTATCGCGAACTGGCTTTCGATTTAGCGGAACATGTAAAGCAACTCGGCTTCACGCACGTCGAATTCATGCCCGTTATGGAGCACCCGTTTTTCGGCTCCTGGGGTTACCAAACCACCGGCTATTTCGCGCCGACGAGTCGCTACGGCACGCCGCAGGA
>DATBAY010000617.1:0-2853 GCA_036271295.1 Lacipirellulaceae bacterium
TCTTGAATGCAGAGATAGCGCAGCGTCACGAGCCACGCCGCGTTGCTGGTGCTGTTCGGCGGCAGATAGAACGATCGCCCGTTCGCATCGCCATGGACAAACCTCGAGCCCTCGCCGCCAATGAACGTGCCGCGCGCCATGCCTTGCGCGAGTTGCCCGTAGAAACCGACCAGAGCCTTTTCCCGCTCGTCGCGCCGCAGCAGCGCCAGCTGATATCGCAGGCCGTACAGGGGGGCGACGCCGGGTTCGTTTTTGAATTGCCCTTCGCTCGGCTTCGTGCGGACCATCCCCATCGCGATTCCACCGTGCTGCTGCATATAACCAAGCAAATTGGTTTCGCGTGCAGAGTTGGGACCGAAAATCTCCGAGCCGATGACATACGGGCACATGAGATCGTAGTAACTCCCTTTGCGAGTGTCCGTAAGAGGGTCGTGTGCCGGTTCGTTCGCCAGCAGCGCCACCGGAATGAACGGCGGCTTCGCGTCCAATCGCTCGCTTTTTTCGACGGCTGCCACGATCGCGCGGCGATATTCGGCGGCAGTTTGCTGTAACTTCTTGGCCTCGTCGTGCGAGCCCATGTCGTCGAGCATCGCAGCCACGTCGCGCAGCCCGCGCCAGCAATTCGCGTTCGAATTGAGTGAGTAAACTTGCTCGGCGATATCGCCCGCGTAATTGTCTTTTGGTAGCAGGCCACTCTTCGCCTCGCGGCTCGACAGAATCAATTCCACCGAAGGTCGCCACAAGGGTTCGTCCGCGCGAATCGTGGCGGCATCGCGCGTCAGCCAGTAAAAATAAGCGAGTAGCTGCAGCTTATGGCCCGCCACGTGAAATCGAGTCGCTTTCCGATCGAACTGAAGCAGCGGCTTGAGCATTGCCGGAGCGTCGTCGAGGTGGCCGAACAGCATGATCGACCGCAGCGTATCTCCGCATTCGGCTTCATAAAGTTTCGCGTACGCGTTGCCGGCGCTGTAGTTCAGTCGATCATTCGTCGCCAGCATATACGTCCCGACGAGAAGCGAACGCCAGGCATCGTTGACGATCGCCTCCGGCGTGACAAGTTTTATGCCGCGGTCGACAAACGCTTTCCATGTTTCGACGCAGCCTTGTCGCTGACGATCGAACTCCGCGCTCGAAACGCTCGTGGCTGCCTCTCTCGGCAAAGTGAAAATCTCTAACTCGGCAGCCTCCTCATCAGCCAGGTCTGTGGAGAGCGCTTTGTGCTCGGAGTCCCACTTCCAAGAGGGGCTGAACGCAACAAGAGTCGCACCCGCTTCATTCACAATCGCGCCGCCGTGCTCATGGCAGGGCGCCGGCGATTCGATCCGCGCTTCGACTCTGCCGTCGCGCGCGGGAGAAGCCACGGAAAACCGAACCAAGATCGAACCACTCGCGGCATCGGCCGATCCGACCGGTGCGAATGCCTCCTCGCGATACTTGACCTCTTGGTGTTCATATCCAATCGAAACCACAGGCAGATAGCCGTCCAGATATCGCGGCTCTTCCAAGTGCGCCAAATCCTCGCCGAACGCAGTTGGCGTCTCGCCGACGAGGAACGCCACCGGCACGCCCTGTTCGTTCCACATCGGAGGTTTATTCGCACGCGGATTCACCGCGCTGCCGTTCGAAACCAATCGCGCCTTCTGCGGCGCTCGCGGCGCGCTCAACACGATCGGGTAATGACGAAACTCGGTGTTCACCCACCGCAGCGGCGGCAGCAAGTCCTTGAAAAACTCGTAGCTCGCTCCGTTCGGCTGCTGCATCGCCGCGTCGCCCCATACGTCGGTCCGGGCCGCGATCATCTCCTGTACCGAGGGCACATCAGCTGGTTGTGATGGCGGATTGGCCTCCTCTGCAGCCCGGGCGGCCGAGCATACGACGACCGTCGTCAGCACACTAGCGCCAAACAATCGGAGATTGCATCTCGCAGATGTGAAAGCCATGGATTACGTCCACACGAATGCGAATCTTGCGTCATACACGCGGGTACAACGGCCGCACGCAATTTTGGTCCGCCGATGTCGAAAAATCTCTCGCCGACAACCGGGGCACGTTCCCTTGAATCGCGGCGTCGGGCGAACGACATCTTCGCCGTAACAACGGGCCGCCGTGCAGCCAATCGAGCGCGCCACGGCTCGCCACTTGTCGCCGTGCCCAGCGCCGCGAGGCGCGATCGCATGGGCTATTTCGTGCAGAATCGTTTCGCGAACTTCATTCTCTGAGTTCAATTCCGCCAGGTACCTCGACAGCGAAATCGTTTTCTTCGCATAATTGCACTTGCCGAAGCGCACTTTGGAACGATCGAATTCAAACGTCCACTTCGGCAGCAAATTGTGTTCTCGCATCAGGCGAACTGCGAGCTCGCGAGCATCTTCCATTCGCATCAAACGACAACCGTCCTTGAGACTATAAGAATCAACAACAATTCAGTCTGTCGAAGCAGACCACGGATTTCACGGATACCACGGATAATAAGGGTCACCGCAACGATCATACCCGTTAGCATTTCATCCGTGCCATCCGTGTAATCCGTGGTCAATTTCTTCCCACAACAATGCCTGCAATCTACGATTTCGAAGTTGCCACGATCAAGGGTGAACGGCAAAAGCTCGCGGAATACCGCGATCAGGTGTTGCTGATCGTCAACGTCGCCAGCAAGTGTGGGTTCACGCCCCAGTATACCGGACTCGAAGCCCTCTATCGCAAACATCAGGCAGAGGGCTTTACCGTTCTCGGCTTTCCCTGCGACCAATTTGGCCACCAAGAACCGGGCAACGCGCAAGAGATCGAGAGCTTCTGCCAACTCAAGTACGACGTCACGTTTCCCATATTCGCCAAGATCGACGTCAACGGCCC
>DATBAY010000618.1:0-10777 GCA_036271295.1 Lacipirellulaceae bacterium
CCTCGGCGTTCACCTCGCCGATGCCAGCATCGCCGAAGCCGGCCACGAACACCACCTCCGGGCCATTAACACGATTCGCCGTTGCGGCTCCATACGTACGGCCGTCGATCAGGGCGTGGTCAAATCCGGCATCATGTTCGAGTGCGTTCGAAACAACGTCGATTACATCCTCGCCGGCAGCATCCGCGACGACGGCCCCCTGCCCGACGTCATCACCGACACGCTCGAAGCCCAACGCCAAATGCGTGAAGCCATCCGCGACGTCTCCTTCTGCCTCATGATCGCCACCATGCTCCACTCCGTCGCCGTCGGAAATCTTCTGCCCGCCTGGGTAAAAGTCGTCTGCGTCGACATCAACCCGTCGACCGTCATCAAACTCAGCGACCGCGGCAGCTTCCAAACCCTCGGCATGGTGACAGACGTCGAGCCATTCCTTCGCGCGCTTGTTCAGGAAGTGAAACTCATGGAGATCTAACTGACAAGAGCTTTTGTCCGCAGATGGCGCAGATTAACGCAGATAATATGAAAACCCCAACGCCTTCACACCGACAACTTTCCAAATAGTTCAACACCAACTTCCCTAATTCTTTCTCGCTCTCTTTTTCTCTTAATCTGCGAACATCTGCGCCATCTGCGGACAAAAAAGAATTCTTATAGATGCCGAATCAACCTCACATCCTGATGTGCCCGCCCGACTTCTACGGCATCCACTACGAAATCAATCCCTGGATGGATATGTCCCGCCAATCCGAGCGTGCCGTGGCCGTGGAGCAGTGGAACGCGCTGCACCAACACCTCGTCGATTCCGGCGCCAAAGTCTCGACGTTGAAACCAATCGAAGGCCTACCCGACCTGGTTTTTACCGCGAACGCGGCAATGGTTTTCAAGCAGCAAGCCCTTCTTTCGCACTTTCGTTTCCGCCAACGCCAGGGCGAGGAACCCTACAATCGCCAATGGCTCAGCGAGCACGGGTTCGACGTCGTCGACGTGCCGGACAACTTCAGCTTCGAAGGCGCAGGCGACGCCCTCTTCTGCGGCGACACGCTCTATGCAGGCTACCGCATGCGCAGCGACGCTGCCGGCCACCAGAGAATAGGCCAAATGATTGGCGTTCGCGTAATCCCCGTCGAACTCATCGACGCCCGCTACTACCATCTCGACACCTGCTTCTGCCCCCTCTCCGAAACAGAAGCCATTTGGTATCCCCCCGCCTTCGACGACTACGGCCAACTCGCAATTCGCGCACACGTACCAAATCTCATCGAAGCCGAGCGATTCGAAGCCGAACGCTTCGCATGCAATGCAGTCGTTATCGGAAAACGCGTGATCACGAACACCGGCTGCGAACATTTACACGCCGAACTTGTCTCGCGTGGATATGAGCCCATCTCCACGCCGCTCGACGAATTCGTAAAAGCCGGCGGCAGCGCCAAGTGCCTCACGCTGCGCCTCGACGGCGAAGAAGCCGCCACGTGGAAATACTCCTAACCTCGGCGCCCCTCAATCATTTCTCCTTCACTGCAACGAATCGCCGGACGGCCACGCCGTCCGGGTCCCTTCCTGCATAGCCGCCATCTACGCCACCCGCTACGATTGCAATCAAATTAGTCGTGAAAAGGACTCTACAATGAGCGTCGGCGCCACCATCGGACACAGTGCAAATTCCGCCTCGCCAACAAACAACAACTCCGCGTCCCACTCGCGCCTTCGGCTGTGGCCCGCCATCACGCTACTCGTGCTGTTCTGGGCATTCCTCTACTACAACCTGCACGCCGACATGCCGATGGGCACGCGATTTATTTCGCGCATGATCGCCTATGCCATTCTGCTCGTCGGTTTCACGGGTTGGTGGTTGAGCCGTTCCGTTATCAGCTGGCGCGACCGCCTGCTTGCAATCGGCGTCGTTCTCGCGATTATGTTCGTGGCTGACTGTTTCGCCGATAAGTCGTTGAGTTTCGCCGACAGCAAACTGAGTACGGGAGAGAAGCTCGGGAAAGTCTTTTCCATCGTTTTGCTCTCGCTGCCATGGGTCTTCACTGTCGGCACCTTTTGGCTGCTCGTGTCTCGATCGCTGACCCTATCCAGCCGTCGCCTGGGATTTGTGGTCCTCATGATTCTGACATTGAGCTACTTCGATTTAATCCGTTGGGATGGCCTCGACGCAATGCAGAAGGCGGAAATCAGCTGGCGGTGGAATCCCACCAACGAATCTCTGTTTTTGGCAAGTCACGAAAAGGCATTCGGTGCCGTTGACAAGGAAAAAGCAAAACCCTGGTCACCGCAGCCCGGCGATTGCCTGGAATATCGCGGCCCAAATCGCGATGGCATCGTGCCCGGAACGAAGATCGCAACCGATTGGCAATCTAATCCTCCCCAGGAACTGTGGCGGAAAAAGATTGGCCCGGCCTGGTCCGGCATGATCGTCGTCGATGGCCACCTCGTCACTCAAGAACAGCGCGGATCCGTCGAAGTCGTCTCCTGCTACGACGCCGCCACCGGCAACGAAATCTGGGTCCACGAAGACCCGATCCGATTCGAAGAAGCGCTATCCGGCGCCGGCCCGCGCGGCACGCCAACGTTCGCCGACGGGAAAATCTACGCCTTTGGTGCGAAGGGTAAGCTGAATTGCCTTCGAGCAGAAACCGGTGAAGTCGTCTGGTCTCACGACGTCGCAGAAGACGCTGCGGTTCCCTCTGCCGACATCCCGCAATGGGGTTATTCGTTATCTCCACTTATTATCGACAAGCTGGTGATTGTCTTCGCCGGTGGCGAAACCAAAAGCCTGCTCGCATATAACGTCGACGACGGCAAGCTCGTGTGGACCAGCGCGGGCGGAAAGCAATCCTACAGCTCGCCGCAGCTAATGACGCTCGCCGGCGAAAGACAAATCCTGATGCACGACACCGCCGGCTTGGCCGCCTACAAAGTTAACGACGGCACGCGATTGTGGCAGCTACCAAGCACCAGTGCCCTGTCGATGCCCATGCTCCAGCCTCACGAGGCTCAAAAAGCCGGCGCGATCGGCGACAACCACGTTGTCATTTCGACCGAGCCCGGCGCCACGATGCTTCGAGTCTCGCACGATGGCGAAAAATGGTCCGCCGACACCGAATGGGTCTCCACAAAACTTCGGGCGGGCTTCAACGACTTCGTGCTCAGCGATGGCCGTATTTTTGCACTCGATGACGGCGTACTCTGTTGCATCGACCTCACCGATGGCAAGCGCCTGTGGAAGAAAGGTCGCTTGGGCCACGGCCAAATTCTCTCGCTGCCCGACCAAGGCCTTTTGTTAATTTCCTCCGATAAGGGCGAACTAATCCTAGTATCCGCCGATCGCGCAGGTTACAAAGAGCTCGGCCGCTTGCAAGCAATCGAAGGCAAAACTTGGAATGGCCCTGTCCTCACCCAAGGCCGCGTCTTCCTTCGCAACGGCGAGGAAATGGCCGCCTACGACTTGAACCGGAGCGACGGAACGACGCCTGGCAGAACGGCCGCTGAAAAAGACCATTAGTCCGGAGAAACTAGAACGCACCGATGAGCATTGAAACACGTCCTAGGACCGCCGATCCAAATACCTCTTCAACCACGGCCAGCATCGAAAACATCCGCGCGCAGTTTCCCGCACTTGGCCGAATGTGCCGCGGAAACTCGGTCGCTTATTTCGACGGTCCTGGCGGCACCCAAGTACCGCAATCGGTCGTGGATTCCGTCTCTGACTATTTGCTTAATCACAACGCCAACACCCATTGGAATTACCCTTCGAGCCACGAAACCGATGAAATTCTCGACAGTGCTCGAGTTGCCTTCAGCGATTTCCTGGGAGGCTCACCCGCAGAAATCGTCTTCGGCGCGAACGCTACATCGCTCGCTTTTCACGTATCCCGAGCTTTGGCTCGCCAAATCTCTGCCGGCGATGAGGTCGTCATCACCGAGCTCGATCACCACGCCAACGTCGGCCCCTGGCAAGCGTTGTCCAAAGAGTGTGGCTGCACTCTCCGCGCGGTGCAGATGAATCCTGCCAACGGCACGCTCGACTGGAACGACCTCGAGCAAAAAATAACGCCCAAAACGAAGCTCGTCGCCATCGGCGCCGCCTCCAATGCGCTCGGCACGATTACCGACGTACAAAAAGCCGCCACCCTTGCCCGCGAAGTAGGCGCCCTCATCTTCGTCGACGCCGTGCACTATGCGCCGCATCATTTAGTGGACGTCCGGGGGATGGACTGCGATTTTCTCGTCTGCTCGGCGTATAAGTTTTACGGCCCGCACGTCGGAGCACTGTGGTGCCGGGAGGGTGTACTACGCGAGCTTCAGTTCGCGAAAGTCGCACCGTCCTCGAACATAGGTCCCGAACGGGCGGAAACCGGTACGCTAAATCATGAAGGCATCGCCGGCGCAGCGTCCGCCGTCGATTTCCTCGCCTCGCTCTCGAAAGGTTCATCGCGACGAAAGCAGTTGGCGGCCGCGATGGCGGCGATTCACGAGCGATGCGCTCGCTTGACGCGACAAATGTGGGAGGGACTGGAGAAGATCAAGGGCGTCCAACTCTTCGGGCCGCGGCCGGACGAGCCGCGGACTTCGACGGTTGCTTTTACCGTGGCGGGCATTGCTTCGAGTGAGGTCGCGCGGCGGCTTGCCGAAGAGGGGATATTTGTATCGCACGGCAACTTCTATGCGGCGACGGTCGTCGAACGATTGGGGCTCGGCACCGAGGGCTTGGTTCGAGCCGGGTGTGCATGTTACACGACCGCGGACGAAGTCAGCCGGCTAATCGAGGGCGTTCAGGAAATGGTTTAGCTAACGCGACGGCCACGGAAGCCGCCCGCGATCGCTGCCATGATGCTGCCCAACACGAACGTGGTCGGTTCGGGAATGGTACCGCCGGGGTTCACGTCAAAGCGGCTCAGGATGGATGCCGTGTCGCCGGGAGAGAGCATGAATCGCAACTGAATGCCGATGTTCGACGTCACGGCTGTTCCGCTCACTATCGGGCCGAATGTCGCGGAAGCAGTTGCCGATCCGTTAGGAGCTGCGGCGACAATGTATGGGTCGTTCTGCAGACTCGCTACCGTGGCGAAATCGACTTGGGCCTGATAGATCGCCTGCCCAGGAAGGCTGGAAATCGAAGCCCCGTCGGTGCCGCCATCAATTACGCTAGTTCGAACATTACCACTAATCGTGTTTGGCCCCGCGAGGGTGGCCGGCAATCCGACGAACAAGGTAAACACTTGGGGCACACCCAAATTATTCGTGACCAAGAAATTATTGAGCACGAACGGATCGTTGTTGAACTCGAGCTGTTGAACCTGCACGGTCGCGGAGGGTAAACCGCCGACGTCTGCTTGCCCGCTCCAGGCAAAGTCGCCATCCGCGCTGCCCGGTGTGTACGAATTTGCGTCGGGAGAGAAAACCTGCGTGTTGGCACTGCCGCCGGCTTGAACGATGACAGCGGGCAACTTCGTAGAGTCGATTGAGCCTGCCCAAACCTGGGCGGTACTGCCGAAGCAAATATATGAAAGCGCGACTAGGGCGCACAAAGAACGAATTCGAATATGGGTTGCACTCATTAGCGGCACCTGTCTTAAGTTAAAATCCAACCCTGCAACAGCGCGAGCAAAGCCCACACCGCTGGCCGAGCGCCATTATCAGGGGGTTTGTGACGTGTTGCAAGCAGATTCTCTCAGAGATTGAAAAATAGTAGTTTGCGTAAGTTGACGTGCCCGGCGGTCGTGGACCGCCGGCTATTTCCAGAACGTAATTTGGCTAATCTTCTATGCGCCTTGGCGGGCTAAGCGGCGACGGTCGATTTCTTTCAGGATCTTCTTTCGCAGGCGGATTTTGGTGGGAGTTACCTCGACCAATTCGTCTTCTTCGATGTACTCCAGGGCCATTTCCAGCGACATAATCCGCGGCGGCTTGAGCAGGATGTTCTTGTCTGTGCCGCTCGCCCGCATGTTGGTGAGCTTCTTTTCCTTGGTCGGATTAACGGCCATATCGTCATCCCGGGCGTTTTCGCCGACGATCATTCCTTCGTAGACTTCCTCGCCGGGGGCGACGAACAGCTCACTCCGCTCTTGTAACGTATCAAGCGCGTAGGCGTTTATGCGGCCGGTCACCATCGAGACGAGCACGCCGTTGGCGCGGGTGGGAACATCGCCTTCCTGTGGTGCAAACTTCTCGAAGCGATGATGGATAACGGCCGTGCCTTGGGTCGCGTTCAGCAGCCGCGTACGAAGACCGATGAGGCCGCGGGCTGGAATCGAAAAGTTGACGAACGTGTAGTTTTCGTGCGCGTTCATCTCGACGAGCTGGCCACGACGGGCACCGACCAGTTCCATCACGGGGCCGAGCTTATCGTGCGGCACTTCGACGACCAGGCTTTCGAACGGCTCTTCGGTCACTCCGTTTTTTTCGTGTAATACGACGTGCGGCTTGCTGATCGACAACTCGTAGCCTTCGCGTCGCATGGTTTCGATCAGTACGGAAAGGTGGAGCACACCGCGGCCGAAGACCTGGAAGGAATCGGCGCTATCGGTTGGCTCGACGCGGAGCGCGACGTTTCGCTCGAGCTCTTTCTTTAGCCGTTGCGTGAGGTTCTGGCTGGTAACGTACTTGCCTTCACGGCCGACGAACGGCGACGAGTTGATGCTGAAAACCATCTGAATCGTGGGCTCGTCGACCGTTACGCGCGGCATGGCGCGGCGGACCTGCACGTCGCTGATCGTGTCGCCGATGGTGACCTCTTCCAGGCCGACGATCGCGGCGATGTCGCCGGCGGTGCCCTCGGTCGCGGGGACGCGGCCGAGCTTGTCGAACAGGTGAACTTCGACGATCTTCACGTTTTTCGACGCGCCGCCCGCTTGCATCAGGGCAATCTGCTGACCGGGTACGACAGTGCCGGCATAGATTCGGCCAACTGCGATGCGCCCCACGTAGTCAGACCAATCGAGATTGGTGACGAGCATTTGCAACGGAGCATTTTCCTCAATCTCGGGGCCGGGAATCGCCTGCAGCATCAGGTCGAACAGTGGCTTCATCGAATCGCCGGGCTTTTCCGGGTCGTCGGTGGCATAGCCGAGCTTGCTGGTGGCAAAGATGTGGGGGAAGTCGTTGAGGTAATGCTCGCCGCCGAGGTCCATCATCAGCTCGAACGCTTCGTCGAGGACTTCGTTCGCGCGGGCATCGGGGCGGTCGATCTTGTTGACGACCACAATCGGCTGGAGTCCGCATTCGAGCGCCTTGCCGAGTACGTAACGCGTTTGCGGCATGGGGCCTTCGGCCGCATCGACGAGCACGAGCGCCCCATCGGCCATGCGGAGGACGCGTTCGACTTCGCCGCCGAAATCGGCGTGGCCGGGCGTGTCGATGATGTTGATTTTCACGCCTTCGTAATGGACGGCGATGTTCTTGGCGAGGATCGTGATGCCGCGCTCGCGCTCCAGGTCGTTCGAGTCGAGGATGCAATCGCCGACGAGCTGGCTGGCGCGAAACTCGCCGCTTTGGCGGAGCAGACAATCGACGAGCGTGGTTTTGCCGTGATCGACGTGGGCAATGATCGCGATGTTTCGGACGTCGGTGCGGCGCATTTTATTTGGCGAACCAGCGACAGGGCTGGCGGAAAGAGTCGACATGAGGTGGGCTTTCGGGGCGGGGAATTGAAAAGACTCGTCAGTGTAACACGAGTTGGGGTTGGGGGCAGCGTCAATTGCGTGGTTCAGCGTGGGGTGGTGCGCCCAGTCGCTGAAGCGACCTCGCCGCGGCAGGTTTTTGGGAATGTATTTTGTACGGGCGTGACAAAAAGGTGCTGGCGCTCGGGGAATATTGATTATTGGGATTTGGTTGTTTGGAGACCAGTTTGCGTAAGTTGTTTGATGGATACGAGTTGATGGCGAAACAATTAATGACAATTTCGCTGAAACCTCGTTTTTCGGTACAAAATTCAAAATCCCCGGGGAAGACGCAGATTTTGGAACTGGGATGTAAAATTGGCGTTCCATAAATCGGGCTCCGCGGGGCGATCAAACCAATTTGGAGTGAGCTGAAACTGGGGCAGACATCCTTGATCTCATGCAAAGGCGCCGAGGCGCGAAGGGCGAAAACTGGATGAACGCTTATCCGTGGGCCTTCGCCTTCGCGTCGTGCTGTCGGTGGAATTCACACGGCGGCGGAGCTTAACTGTTCTTTTGTATACTTACAGGTAAATAGGCTAGCAATTTTGCGGCTAATTGCAAGCGAAATAATTGGCCACCAAGCACAAACCAAAGCGGGAAACGGACAAGCAGTGGTGCGTATTGCTGGATCACTTTCGCTCGGGTTCTGGCGAGAAAGGCGGGCAAGAAAAGAGAGTTACAACTGCCCTGCGGTGGCATATAATCGCAGCAGCATCGAGTGACCCTTGGTTTATGTTGCGGCGCTGCCGCCAAAATAGGGTCTGCTGACGCTTCATTCTTGCGCAGCGATTCGCGGCCATGGCCGATAGTGAATCCCAAACCGGACAGCCCCTGCCCCGCAAATTTGCGTTGGGCGATCGGGTTCGCGTGTCTCAAAGCTACGAGGTTGAATACTTGCGCGGGGCGCTTGGCACGATCATCGTTAGCACGCCGGATAGGCGCTCCGACGGTATTTATTCGGTGGAGTTCGATGGGAGCACCGTTAGTTACGGTGGAGGATACTCTGTCGCGGGAATGGAATTCGAGAGCCGCTATCTTGAACTCGTGGATTAAACGCTGATTCAAAACCGGGGGCCCGTGCCCCATGGCTGATTGAGTCAACGAATCATGCTTTCGTTTATCGTGCCGGCACATAATGAGGAGGCGCTCGTTGGGCGTACGCTGGAGGGGATTTGTCAGGCGGCCGAGGCAATAGGGCAGACGTTTGAGGTCATCCTTGTCGACGATGCTTCGACGGACCGGACGGCCGCGATCGCGCGCGAGCGGGGCGCGACGGTGGTCCAGGTCAACCATCGGCAAATCGCGGCAACGCGGAACGCTGGGGCGCGAACGGCCTGCGGCGAGCGGTTCTTTTTTGTGGATGCGGATACGGTCGTCGATGAACGAGTGCTTGGGGCGGCGCTGCGGGCATTGGATGCAGGAGCTGCCGGCGGCGGTGCTCCGCCCCGGTTGGACGGGCCGCTGCCTATTTACGCGCGGCTGCTAGTGCCGTGGTTTGGCATTCTGATGCGAATTGCGGGGGTCAGCGGTGGCGCGTTTCTGTTTTGCAAACGCACGGCGTTCGAGGCCGTCGGCGGTTTCGACGAGCGACTGTACGGGGCGGAGGACGCGGCGTTGTCGGCAGCGCTGCGACGCGAAGGTCGTTTCGTGATTCTGTGGCCACGGGTGCTAACTTCAGGACGCCGAGTGCGGACAATGTCCGGCCTGAAGATGTTGGGCTTCTTCGTACAGACGGCGGTCACACCGTCGAAAACATTGATGAATCGATCGCACGTGGAGAATATGTGGTATGACTCGAATCGGGCGAACGATGGTCGACTCGGCGGATCGCTTCTGTTCCATGCTTCGAACGCCGCGGCGCTGCTCATTCTGCTGGCCGTTGTCACCGGGCCGCTGTGGTCGATTCCATTGCCGGAAGCGCTTCGCGGAGGATGGCTGGACACGGCGAAATATGGCGTGCAAGTTTTTTTGGTCCACGTTGGCCTGATGCTGCTGCCGTGTGCTTATCTTTTGTTTCGGGCGCTGGTGCAACAGAAGCTCTGGAGCGAGCGGCTCAAACTGGCAGCGTTGTTCGCTGTGTGTTTGTGGCTGGGCTGGGACAACGCAAGGAATGTGTATGGGTTTTGGTCGGACTTGCTGTAGATCTCAAAATGAACGCGGGGGTCATGGAAAGAGCGCTGCGCGGCAACGATTGCAAAACCCCAGAACCCCCGGCAGAGAAGCTCATTCAACCGCCAAGCAGAAGATTCGCGAATGCGGACCGCCCCCGCCTCTGCCGGGGGCTGCCAGGTGATTCGTGCGGCACTATCTGCATTCGCGCGCGGGCCAAATAACCGCGAAGCAATGCGGCGCTGGCATAATCGGCACAATCAGTCCGGTGCGAACGTTTACTTGTCGCGAATCGCACCACCCGAGATATCCGTAGCCTACACTCTTTTGGGTGGGAAACCGCCGCAAGAGCGCCGCTGTAGCGCCCCATTACGGAACCAACTGACACCGAATTTCCGATGCCAGCTCTCGCCACTTCAGACATCAAGGCCGCAGGTGCGACGTCTCGGTTTATGCCCGTGCAGATACAACTGCTGCGCCGGCTAACTCGAACGCCGGCCGATTTGTGCCTGCTGACAAAGGGCGACGCCGAGCCGATCCTGTACCACCGCGCTGGGTTTACCTTAGATTCTGGGCAAATCGATCGGTTGGCCGATTCGGGTGTGCAACAGATTTACGTGCGCACGGATCAGTTCCAAGATTTTGCGGCGTGCCTGTTGGAAACGATCGACGCGTCGCCCGATCCGGTGCCTTCGGGCGAACGCTATGCCGCCTTGCAGCTGGCGATGGCGGTTGAGATCGAACATGCGGCGCGGCTAATGGACTGCGGGCCGTATGTGGCGGTGGCCGAGAAACTGGGGCGTGAGCTTACCACGCTGCTGATTGGCAACAATGTGCTGCCGAAGGACCTGTACTGCCTGGCGCGGCACGATTTCAACACGTTCTCGCACGTGACGAACGTGGCCAGCTATGGGGTGATTTTAGGCGAGCAGCTCGGCCTGTGCGACACGAGCCGATACGAAGAACTAGCGCGGGCCGCGATTCTGCACGACATCGGG
>DATBAY010000619.1:0-14834 GCA_036271295.1 Lacipirellulaceae bacterium
GCCAAGGCAGTTGCCGACGCCCAGGACGCGTGGCGGCATGTGGTCGCAACAGCGGCCGAGCTGGGCATTCCCGTCCCGGCGTTCGCAACGGCACTAGCGTATTACGACGGCTACCGCCGCGATCGTTTGCCGGCCAACCTACTGCAGGCGCAGCGCGATTACTTTGGCGCCCACACCTACGAGCGTGTCGACAAACCGGGCACATTCCACACGGATTGGATTCGCGAGCGCAAGCTCAAGAGTTGATCCTGGCCGACACAATTCAGCGGTGCGCCTACCATTTGTCATTCGAGAACACGTCATTCATCATGTCCGACTTCCTGCAAAAAATGTTCGGCTTCGATGGCCGCGTCGCCGTGGTGATCGGCGGCACGGGCGTGCTCGGTGGTGAGTTTTGCTCCGGCTTAGCCCAGGCGGGCGCCACCGTCATTGTTGCCGGTCGCAACGCTGAAAGAGGAAGAGATCGCGTCGCGAAGATCACGAGTCTCGGCGGCAAGGCGGCTTTCATTGAAGTGGACGCGGGCAACCGCGAATCGATGCAGACTTTGCTCGAGTCGGCTGTGGGCCTACAAGGTCACGTTGCCGCCTTGGTAAACTGCGCCGGCGTCAATTCGTCGACGCCCTACTTCGAAATCAAGGACGAAGAGTTCGACAAGATTCTGAAGACAAATCTATTTGCCGCGCACCTCGGATGCCAGGTTTTTGGTAAACACATGATCGAAGCGGGCGGCGGGGCGATCTTGAACATTGGCAGCGTCACAAGCTGTCGTCCGCTATCGCGCGTCTTCGCTTACTCCGCTTCCAAGGCCGCGGTACTGAGTCTCACTCAAAACGTCGCTCGCGAATTCGCGCCGCATGGCGTGCGGGTAAACTGCCTGTGCCCCGGTTTCTTCCCGGCCGAGCAAAACCGCAAAATTCTCGACCAGAAACGAGTCGACGACATCCTGCGCCACACACCCATGAACCGGTTGGGCGATGCGCCGGAGCTGATCGGCGCCGCGCTGCTGTTGCTGTCGCCGGTGGCTGGAAGTTTTATCACCGGGGAAGCGGTCTACGTCGACGGCGGATTCACGGCGATGACGATTTAGCTCGCCGGTGTGAATGGCCATATTCCAACAGCCGCCTCTAAGTGTAGGATTATCAACTTACCCCTTCCGCACTTCGCCTCCCGCCCACCAACATGGCCCATACAATCGTCATTCTCGGCGCCTCGGGCGATCTTACGCATCGCAAGCTCGTGCCGGCGCTGTACCATCTGTTTCGAAAAGGCCGATTGCCGAAAGACACGCGAATCGTGGGCTTTTCTCGGACCGAGTTCAGCCACCAGGCATGGCGCGATGATTTGGCGAAAGCGGTCGCCCGCTTTGTCGGCAGCGATTTCGATGCTGCCCTGTGGGATAAGTTTGCACCGAATATTTACTATCATCCGGGCGACATCGGCCAGGCAAACGACTTCGCGACTCTGGCCACGCTGCTGCGCGAAATCGAAAAATCCGAAAACAGCACGCGCGTTTATTACTTAGCCACCGCGCCCCAGTTTTATGAACAAGCGGTCCAGCAGCTCGGCGGCGCGGGGCTTGCCGATGAAAATGGCGGAACGCGGCGCGTGATCATCGAAAAACCGTTCGGCACCGACCTGGCGTCGGCCAAGCACCTCAACGCGGTCGTACACACCGTGTTCAACGAGCGCCAGGTCTATCGCATCGACCATTATCTCGGCAAAGAAACAGTTCAGAATCTGTTTGTCTTGCGGTTCGCAAATACGATCTTCGAACCGATCTGGAATCGTAACTACATCGACAATGTGCAAATCACCGTGGCCGAAGAGGTCGATGTCGGCCGCCGGGCCGGCTATTACGACTCCGCCGGCGTGCTGCGCGACATGTTCCAAAATCACCTGCTGCAGCTGGTCATGATCACGGCCATGGAAGCGCCCGTGCGGTACGAAGCCGACGCCGTGCGCAACGAAAAAGTAAAAGTGCTGCAAGCCGTTCGGCAGCTGACGGGCGAAGATGTGCATCACTACACGCTCCGCGGCCAATACAGCGGCTATGCCTCGGCGGAAGGCGTGAAGCCCAACAGCCGCACCGCCACATTCGCCGCCGTCAAACTTTTGATCGACAACTGGCGCTGGCAGGGCGTGCCGTTTTATTTGCGCAGCGGCAAAGCAATGTCGTGCCGCACGACACAAATCGTTGTGCAATTCCGCCAACCGCCCCACATGCTCTTCCGGAACGGTCCCAAAACAGCCGCCGATGCAAATCGCCTGGTTATTCAGGTGCAGCCGGCGGAAGGCATTCAGCTGGAATTTGAAACAAAAGTGCCGGACGCCGGCATGCGCATCCGGCAAACGGCGCTCGACTTTAGCTATTGCCGTGAGTTCCGCGGCAACATCCCCGAGGCGTACGAGCGTTTGTTGCTGGACGCAATCGAAGGCGATGCCAGCCTCTTCGCTCGCGCGGACGAAGTCGAAGCCGCTTGGGCAATCTGCGATCCGATTCTCGAAGAGTGGCAGCGTAGCGACGAACCGGCTCTCCATATCTACGAGCCGGGGCTCTGGGGTCCGACGGAATCAACCGAGTGGATGGCCGAGCAAGGTCGGCAGTGGTTCGATATCTGCCCCGTACTGCACTAATTCTCCGCCGCCGCGACTTCAACAGAATTTGGCCTCATGCTCGAAAAACTTCCCATCGCACCGTGGGGTTGGAAGGATCTCAATCTTTTTGGCTGGCCGCTCATCGCGCTGATTCTGCTGAGCTTCTTGCCAGGCAGGCCGTGGTGCTACGTCGCACTACTCCCCATCATCGTGCTCATCTGGCTGATTAGTTTTTTCCGCGACCCGTCGAGGCAGGTCCCGACGGATCCAAGCGCCATTGTCGCCCCGGCCGATGGCACGGTCGTCGATATCACGCCGCTTGCCGAGTACGATTTCATCGGCCGACGAAGCGTCCGCATCGGGATCTTCCTTTCTATTTTCAACGTTCACATCAATCGCGCGCCGACCGCCGGGCGCGTGCTGGAATTGCACTATCACCCCGGCGAATTCTTGAACGCGCTCAACCCCGCAAGTGCCGAACGTAACGAATTCATGTGGATCGGCATGGAGCGGACCGATCGACCTGGTCAGCGGTTCGCGGTGCGACAAATCTCGGGTATGCTCGCTCGCCGCATTGTCTGTATGCTGAAACCTGGCCAGACTGTCACCGGCGGCGAAAAGTTTGGTATGATTAAGCTAGGCTCACGAACCGAACTGGTTCTGCCGGCAGACGACGTCACCATCACGGTCGCCATTGGCGACAAGATCCACGCCGGATCCGATGTTGTGGCTCGCTGGAACTAGTTTTTTTCGTCCGCCGCGAGTTATTAGGGCCCGTTATGAAGCCAATTCGTGCCGTCGCTATCCTGCCGACGCTTTTCACGCTGGGTAACCTCATCTGCGGCTTCTTCGCGATCGTCGTCCTGGCGCGCATTGAAAAGCCCTCCGTCGATCAACCGATCGAACCGACAACGAGAATTGAATCTCCGCGCGATCTGATTTCGAGCGTCGATCCCACGCACAACCTCATGCTCTGCGGCGCGCTCATTCTGTTGGCGATGGGTTTCGATGCGATCGATGGGCAGGTGGCCCGCATCACGCGCGGGTCAAGCGATTTCGGAGCGCAACTCGATAGTCTCTGCGACCTCGTCTCGTTTGGCATCGCACCGGCGATCTTGCTAGTAAAAATGTGCCCGGAATTTACGAGTCTGCACAACGACGCCATTTGGAGCATCGCCGCGGTGTTCGTCTGCTGCGCCGCATTGCGTCTTGCGCGATTCAACGTAGAGGCCGACTCCGACGACGATCATACGATGTTCGCCGGGCTACCCACGCCGCTGGCGGCAGCCACGATCGGAAGCTTCGCGTTGCTTTCGTATTATCTCCGCAACGAAGCGGCCATCGTCACCCACGAGAATTTTGCGAAGTACGACTGGTGGATGCAGCGGAGCCTTCCGTTCCTGGCAACCGTGATTTCAGTGCTTATGGTTTCCCGAATCCCTTACCCGCATCCCCTCACGCAATTTGTGCGCGGGCAAAAATCATTCGCACACCTTGTCGCGATTATATTCGCGCTCATGGTGATATTGATCGTTTGGTTTGCGATTCCACTGCTTTGTTTGCTGTTTGTCTTGGTGCCGCCGGCGCGTTTCTTGTGGGATTTTGCTCGCCATCGCCGCACCCGTCCCGAATCGCTGTTTTAAGGTCGGGATGATTCCTGACGCGCTCCTTCATGTTTACCGGCCTCGTTCAAAGTCTTGCCGAAGTATTGGATGTCGTCGCCGAACCGCCTGGCGCGCGCCTCACCATCCGTGAACCCAAGATCGCCGCGGTCGCCCAAATCGGCGACAGCATCGCAATCAACGGCTGTTGTCTCACGGTTGTCGACATTCAAGGTGACCGCCTCGCTTTCCAAGCCGGTGAAGAAACTCTGTCGCGCACGAACCTCGGACAACTTACGACCGCGTCGCGCGTGAATATCGAGCAATCGCTCAAAGCCGGCGACCCGATCGGCGGCCATTACGTCACGGGGCACATCGATGCCGTAGCCACCGTAGATTCACGTCACGACGACGGCGATTGGTGTACAATGTGGTTTCGCGCACCGCCGGCTCAGCTGGCCCAAATGGCCAGCAAAGGTTCGGTCGCGGTCGATGGCGTGAGCCTGACGCTTGTCGATGTGGAAGCGGAACGATTTAGCGTCGCGCTGATTCCGCTCACGCTGTCGATGACCACGCTGGGCAAATATCGCATCGGCGATCGGGTAAATATCGAAACCGACGTGCTCGCGAAATACGTCGAGCGTCAACTCGTGATCGCCAATTCAAGGTTTTGATCGTTGGCCACTCAAACGTCTCTTTTCACAACTCCAAGCCAACGACCTGCCATGCCCCGCCAAACGAAAAGCTTTTTGCTCGCGCGCTTTCGCGAGATGGGCATTCGCCCTGCCACGCGGCATGGTCAGAACTTTCTGATCGATTTGAACCTGGTGGAGCTCATCGTCGAAGGCGCTGAGCTCACCAGCGATGATGTTGTCCTCGAAGTCGGTACCGGCACCGGTTCCTTAACTGCGATGATGGCCGAGCGCGCCGCCGCCGTAGTAACGGTCGAGATCGACTCGCACCTCTTCGAGCTGGCGAGCGAGCAGCTCATCGATATGCCCAACGTCACGATGTTGCGGCTCGATGCGCTTCATAACAAAAACAAGATTGACGACCGAGTCATGGATGCGATTGGCGAGCAACTGTCAGCCGTCCCCGGCCGGCGGCTTAAGCTTGTTGCCAATTTGCCCTACAACATTGCAACGCCAATTATCTCGAATCTGCTTCTGGCCAGGCATGTACCACACTCGATGACGGTCACCATTCAGAAGGAGCTCGCCGAACGCATCACCGCATCGCCATCGACGAAAGACTATAGCGCGCTGAGCGTGTGGATTCAAAGCCAATGCACGGCGGAAATCGTCCGCCTGATGCCCCCCTCTGTTTTTTGGCCAGCCCCAAAAGTCACTTCGGCCGTCCTACGAATCGTGGTCGACCCCCAGCGGCGAGCCAGAATTGCAGATCTAAACTTCTTCCATCAAATCATCAAAGCCTTGTTCCTGCATCGGCGCAAATTTCTGCGAGCAAACGTGGTTGCCGCGATGAAGAATCATCTCGACAAACCCGCCGTTGACCAATTATTAGACGAGTGTGGCTTCGCCCCGGAGACGCGAACCGAGGAACTTGATGTCGACACGCTCATCGGCCTGGCAGAAAGAATTCGAAGCGTCGCCCCAGATTGGAAATTATAGAGTTTTGTCCGGCACGTTCGCACGGATCGCAACTATGCTGACACCGCCTGCGATCGATGTTAAAATCATGATGCGACGCTATTCTAGTTTTCAACGCCCGCAAGGTTGCTCTTCTTTATGTCTTTCATCGAAATGACCGGTGCCTCGCTCGAACGCATCGTCTCCGACGACGAGCTTCACCATGACGATCTATCGGCCGCCGGCGTTAATAATGGCACGATCGTTCGCGTGAACCGTCAGGGAGACATCGAAGTTCGCCGCCCGGGTGGCTGGGATGTCATCGGCGGCTTGCTCGGCGAATTCGATGAGCGGATTCGCCGCGAGACCGGGCTCGATTGGGCATAAAATATTGACCCTACAGCCGGCCATCGTTGCCGATTGTAGCGATGGTTTCGGCGAAGGCCGAACAAGCACTCATTCTCTCGTGTCGTATGCGCGGCGACACGGCGCCCTAGCTCGCGACCGGGTTTGCGAAGTGCTACGATGTCGATAGACGCCGAAGTTGCTAGCCATAATCTATGCCACGTACCGCTTCCATCGATCGAAAGACCGCCGAGACAGATATCCAGCTGACATTGGATCTCGACGGCTCAGGCCGCGCGAGTATTTCGACCGGCGTTGGCTTTCTCGATCACATGCTCACGCTCTTCGCCAAGCACGGCGTGATGGATCTCTCGGTCACCGCCAAAGGCGATCTCGAGGTCGACGCGCACCACACGGTCGAAGACACCGGCATCTGCCTGGGCCAGGCGCTCAAACAGGCGCTCGGCAACAAGGCCGGAATCCGCCGCTATGGCCATTTCACGCTGCCCATGGATGAGACGCTCGCTACCGTCGCGCTCGACTTGGGTGGTCGATTCGCCCTCGCGATCAAGGCTGACTTCCCCTCAGCAAAAATCGGCGATTTCGATACCGAGCTTGTGGAAGAGTTTTGGCGTGCATTCGCCGCCAATGCGCTGTGCAACTTGCACATCCTGGTGCACTATGGCCGCAACAGCCACCACATTAGCGAAGCGATCTTCAAAGCCACCGCCCGCGCGCTACGCATGGCGACCGAAACCGACCCACGTATGCCCGGCGTCCCCAGCACCAAAGGCAGCCTCGACGGCTAACCCATCGCCCCCTGCTCCGCGCCGCCGCTCGCGGTTTAGAGCGCTTTTCAAGTTCTTGTACTGGGTGCCTGGGGCAACGCCCCAGAGTATTGCAAAGAACTAGGGCGTTGCCCTAGGCACCCATCAGAATACCGTTGCTAAAAATGCTCTAGCTCGACCACTAAGCGCCGCCCCGCACGCCCACCTTCGCTCTAATTACTTTTCCGGTGCGATGCGATCTGCCGCCGCGTCAACTCTTCTTCGTTGACGTACACTTCGAGGAACCGCGTCAGCTTGTGGAAGTCGCTGTTCGTCTCGATGTGCCGCACCACCGTGACGAGCGTACTCGGATCTACCAACTCTTCGAATGGCACGTACCGCAGCTGCAACTGCCCGGAGACCGAAACCATCACGCCGTCGAGCCCGTTTTCAACCAGCGCCCGGTAACCGCCGACGCCAAGCTGGCACCCCAGCATCACGTCAAATGCATGCGGCTTCGCACAGCGCGATTCGTACCCTAGCTGCAAACCCGTAATCTTTCGCGATTTGCCCGTTTGCGCCTTATACTCGGCAGTAATCAAATCCTTGAACACCGCGTTAAGTTTGATTGCAGAAATGTTGATGTGCCCATGCTCGTCGCGGCCGACCCCTTCCAAATGCTTCTCCGGTAGCAATTCGGCCAACCCTTCGGCGATTACAAGTACGCCGTATTCTTTGCCTTCTTTCTCTCGGGTAAGCATCGTGAGCACGATGCGCTTGATCACGTTTTCGACGTTCATGATCTTGCGCTTACTGACCTGCCCCGTCTTCGGATTTTTGACGTCCTCGCTGTCGGCGTAGGTGCCTTCGATGTCTTCCACGCTGATCACCAGGCTCGCCTCGCCAGCGATCGCCACGCCGTACGCGAGCCAACCAGCGCTGCGGCCCATCGCTTCGACCAGGAAGTACGCGCGGTTCGCCTCGGCATCCGCGATGAGGTTTCTCACCTCGTTCCCGAGAAAGTCCACGGCCGTGAAGTAGCCAAACGTGAAATCGATGCCGCGGTAGTCGTTGTCGATCGTCTTCGGCAAATGCACGACGGGAATCCGCAGTGCCCCCGGCGGCAACTTCTCTTGATAGAGTTTGAATTTATTAGCGGTCTTGAGCGTGTCGTCACCGCCGATCGAAATCAGCGCGTCGACGTTGATCGACCGCAGCGCTTCATAAACCGTCTTGAGCGGTTTGACGCGCTCCTCGTCATCCAAGTGCGAAGGATGCGAAACGTTCTTCCCCGGATTGGTCCGCGCCGTCCCCAGAATGATTCCCTGCGAATTCCGCGTCCGCCCCAGCATGCGATGGCTCACCATGACATAGTCTTGGCCTTCGACCAGCGGCTTCTCCGGCGCGTACTCCACCAAGTGCGAGTAGCCGTGGAGCACGCCCACCACTTCGATGTCGTTGCGGAGAAAAGCCGTGGCCGCCGTTGAAATAACGGCGTTAGCGCCCGGCGCGGGGCCGCCTGCAAAGAGAATGGCCACGCGGTGAAAGTTGTGTCGCATCCGCGGAGGACGCGCCATGGTTGAAACTGTGGAATCCGGCATTATTTAAGCTCCCTCTGCCATTCGCGGGTTATAGTCGACCACGATTTTACCGGATTTTGCGGGCGGGGACCAAGGGTCGAGGCCTCGACGGGCCAACAACCACGTGACAATCAGCCGACATTTCCGGCCTTTCGACTTAAGCACCGAACAGTAAATGACCATACCGTTGCGAATGCTTGACACCGCCACAAACCGTTCGAATACTGATAACGCCACGTAGGAACACGAAAGTCTTTTGACGTTCGTCCCGTGACGTTATCGATTGCATCATTCATCTTTTTTTGCCCGAACGCGCTTCGCTCCCGCCGCTCGTTCACATCCCAGAGGAGATCGCTAATGACTGGAAAACTTGTTCTGTCTGCCATCGTTGCGTCGCTGTTTGTTTCGACAACGACCGCCGCGCCCGTCTTGTCGGTGATTCCCCAGGGCCTTCAGGGTGGCAATTGGGTTTGGGAAGTTGATATTACTCCCGATTTGGCCATAGCCGGCGGATTCACGCCACTCGCTACTGAGCTTGGCTTCCGCCTCTCAGGCGATCCGCTGGTGAGCGTAACCAGCGCGAGCCCACTCGTATTCGATACAAATCTTGCCGGAAACGTCATCTTCGGTTGGGAGATCCCCTACGGCAGCCCTCCATATCCCGAAGGCGTTGAAGCCAATTGCGCGGCCTGTTCTGTCACAAACCTCGCCACATTCGCTGGTCACGCCGCCACCGTTGTCCCGGGAACGACGAACGAAATCTTTTCGGCACTTGGAAGCATCAATGTTGCAGTACCCGGCGCAATTCCCTATTTGAAAATCGTTGCACAAGGCCCCGGAACCGGCGGACCGTCCAGCAGCACGATCCAATGGCTTGGGGCATACAGTGGCCAGGGACACATTTCCCAGGAAGTGGGAGGCAACCCTCAAGATTTCTCGTTCTCGGGCTCGTTGACGCAGTCGGTCCCGGAGCCCGCGAGTTTAACACTCATATCGGGTGCTGCGTTGGGCTTATTGGCGACGGGGCGTCGTCGGCGGTCCGCCCAAAATTAACCCAAACTAGCTTGCGAGAATCGCGCGCTCGACAAACGTCGTATCGATGCGGCCTTCCACGAATGCCGCGTGGCTAAGAATCTCTTGGTGGATGGGGATCGTCGTCTCGATCCCCTCCACGCGGAGTTCCGAGAGTGCTCGCTGCATGCATGCGATTGCCTCGGCCCGCGTGGCCTGGTGCACGATCAATTTGCCGATCATCGAATCATAGTACGGCGGCACCACGTACCCGCTGTGAGCGTGCGAGTCGAATCGCACGCCAAATCCGCCCGGCGCAATGAGCTGCTGGATCTTGCCCGGCGAAGGCTGAAAATTGCGTCGCGGGTTTTCGGCGTTGATCCGGCACTCGATGGCGGCGCCACGCTGCACGATGTCGTTTTGCGACCACGGCAACGCTTCGCCCGCCGCGATGCGAATTTGCCACTTAATAAGGTCGATGCCGGTAACCATTTCCGTCACCGGATGCTCGACCTGAATCCGCGCGTTGACCTCGATGAAGTAGAAGTTGCCGCTCTTATCGACGATGAATTCCACCGTCGCGGCATTCGTATACTTCGCAGCCCGAATCAGGTTGCGGGCCGCGTCGCACATCGCGGTTCGCGTCTCCGTCGAAATGCTCGTGCTCGGGCTTTCTTCGATGAGCTTTTGGTGCCGCCGCTGTACGCTGCAATCGCGCTCGAAAAGATGCACGACATTGCCGTGATGGTCGGCCAGCACCTGCACCTCCACGTGTCGCGGGTGCTCGATGTACTTTTCCAGGTACACGTCGCCATTCCCGAACGCGGCTTCGGCTTCGGCGCGAGCTTGTTGCAAGGCGGACTTTAGCGCCAGATCGTTCGACGCCACTCGCATCCCGCGACCACCGCCGCCGGCGACGGCTTTAATGAGCACCGGGAAGCCGACGTCATGCGAAAACTTCAGCGCATCTTCCTCGTTTGTAATCAACCCTTCACTACCAGGCACGACCGGAACACCGGATTTCCGTGCCAAATCGCGGGCCGCGTTCTTATCGCCCAGTTGGGCCATAGCGTCCGGCGTCGGGCCGATAAAATCGATGTTGCAGCTGCGGCAAATCTCATTGAAGTGGGCGTTCTCTGCCAAGAAGCCGTAGCCCGGATGAATCGCCTGCACGTTCCCGACCTCGGCCGCGCTGATCACGCTCGAGATCTTGAGATAGCTCTCCGAAGCCTTGGCCGGGCCGACGCAGAATGCCTCATCCGCCAGTTCCAGATAACGCGAACCGCGATCACCTTCGCTAAAAATCGCAACCGTTTCAACGCCCAGCTCGCGGCATGCGCGAATCACGCGCAACGCAATTTCACCCCGGTTGGCAATTAGAATACGCTGATACATTTAGTCCGCTTCGGGTCGAAAGCTTGAGAATGGAGGGAGCAGCGCTCGCCTCGACCCGGCTCCCTCGATACTCAACGCTAGAATCACTCTGGCTCGACGCGGTACAACGGCTGATTGAATTCGATCGCATCGCCGTTCTGCGCTAAGACGGCCGCGATCCGCCCCGCACATTCTGCCGGTATCTCATTGAAAACTTTCATCGCTTCAATGATGCACACGGTCGTTTCCGGACCGACATGGTCGCCCACTTTGACAAACGCCGGCGAATCTGGATTCGCGGCCGAATAGAACGTGCCCACCATCGGGCTCTTGATGAACGTCGCCTTGCTGTCGTCAGCCGGCGCCGGCGCCGCCTTCCCTGCACTGCTGCCGCCGCTGCTGATGCTCGGGGCGGGGGCCATCGGCATGCTCGGCATCGTGGCCATCGTGATCGCCTCGGGCCCGCGCCGCAGACGAAGCCGCTGATCACCCTGTCGCAGATCAATCTCGGCCAGGTCGTGCTCGTTCATCAACTCAATGAACTTGCGGACCCTGCGCACGTCAAAAACGTCGCCCGGGTTAGGTGCCGGATTCGAACTCATGCAGTACTCCCTGTGCGATTTAGCGAGGCACGAATCGGCAACCGAAAATCGAAGCCGTCCTTGCTCGACATCTCAAAACCGCACTCGTCACGCGTATCAATAGGTTCAGAATCGTTAAGAGGCGAGTTGGCAGTGGTCCAGTTCCTTCGGTACGTCCGTCAGAACTTCGTGGCCACCGCGAGTGACCAACACGTCGTCCTCAATCCTGACGCCGCCCCAACCCGGCACGTAAATGCCCGGCTCGACGGTCACGATCATGCCTGGTTCCAGCTTTGTTTTTTGACCAACTGCCAGGCGAGGTGCTTCGTGAATCTCCAACCCCGTGCCGTGTCCCAAACCGTGTCCAAATGCTTTGCCAAAGCCGGCGCGCGTGATCACTTTTCTCGCCACCGCGTCGACCTGTTCACAAGTCTTCCCGGGTTCGATGGCGTCGATCGCCGCAAGCTGCGCTTTTAACACAACTCCATATATCTTACGTAGTTTGGGCGAAATTTTACCGGTCACAATCACACGCGTCAAGTCGCTCATGTAGAGCCCGGAGTTCACTCCCCAATCGATCAGCGTGAAGTCGCTGTCCCCGATCTTCCGCGTCGTCGGCCGCGCGTGCGGCAACGCAGCTCGCGGCCCCACCGCAACGATCGCCGGAAAGCTCAACCCCTTCGCGCCAAACCGACGCGCCTGGTATTCGAGTTCGGCCGCGACTTCAAGCTCGGTCATATTGGTCGTGATACTCGCCCGTACGACTTCATAGGCACGCTTCGCCTGCATGCACGCAACGCGGGTGGCGTCGACTTCACTCTTGTCCTTAACGATTCGCAACTGTTCGACGAGATTTTCGGTGACCACCATTGAAACTTTCGGCAGCGCCTTCGCAAGCGACTGCTCGAGCGACACCGTTGCCGAATTCCCTTCAATGCCCAGTCGTTCGACTTTGCCTGACTCCAATACCTTAGCCAACGCGGTCAGCATTTTCACGCCGGGCTCGCGAATCTCAAGCGCCAAGCCGGGGCACTCTTCCGCGAGTTGTGTCGTATACCGTGGATCGGTAATCAGAGTCTCGCCGTCCAGCGTGACGAGCAAATAGCTGTCGTCGCCGGTGAAGCCGGTCAGGTAAGTCACGTTGATGAAATTGGTGACCAGCAGCGCATCCGCTTTTGATTCACGAATCAAATCACGCAGCTTTTTACGACGAGCGGCGAATGACATGCGATTACCTGGCGATGGGACCGGACACCGAGGGCCAGAGGTGGCCGAGGCTGATCATGATACTTCGCCAACGTCGGCTAGCAAAGAGAACTGCTGCCGGCTGGCCGCCCGGCGCGGCGTCGTCGGTTAATGAGCAGGCACCAGGCTGGCAGCGTCAGCAGCGAGACGGTGGCTGGTTCGGGAACTGCGTTGGATAACGAGATCCCGAGCATCGTCGCGAGCGATGAAGCCGAGGCGGCTCCGACGCCATTGCGCCACTTGAAGAAGTCGTTGACATCGACTTTGCCGTCGTGCGTCAGGTCGCCGTGCTTCCAGGACGTAATCGACCCTTGCCCGGTGCCGTTGTTGTAGCCCCAATTGGCGACAAACGTGTTCAGATCGTTGGCATCCACGACGCCATCCATATTGAGGTCGCCAACGATCGAATAATCCTGATGGGTAGACATGATCGACGAAATGGCCGAGCTATAAGCCGACAAATCTGCAAATGCACTCGCATTGCCGTACAGCGCGGCTTGGTTGAATTGGATGCTCTGTTGATTCGAGTAAACGAAGTTCGCGAGCGTGATGCCCGCGAGTTCCCATTGCGAACCGTTCTTGTGGAAGACAGCGCTTCCGGAATCGCCGCCGACAACTTGAGCTTCGAACGGGTTGCTGCTGCCTTGATCGTAAGTCACCAGGTTCGCGAGTGACTGACCGCTGTTAATCACGGTGGTAATTTGGCCGCTGCCGCCGACCACGCTGTCGTTAACGACGTTGTTCGTACCCCACGCTTTGCCCTGTCCGCTCGCCAGGTAGCCGTGGAAGCAGTGATTATTTGTGCCGCCGCTACAACTGCCCACCGAAGTCCAGTTCGGTGGGTTCGCACTATCCGTCGTCCAGGCACTTTCGGCGGAGGCACGAAACACACCGTTGGTAATGAACATGACTTCGTCGTTTGCGGCCAGCTGCGTGGTTGCGATCTTGAGCGACGGCAAGCCCGGATCGTCGTTGATGCGGTAGATACGCAAGTCGGCAAACTGGGCAGTGAGGCCGGAAACGCCGGTCGGGTTCGGAATCTGAAACGATTCGTTCGGCACCGGCTGGTAGACCGTGCCGCCTTCGACGAACGTAATCGGGACGCCGCCAACGTGGTTTGCGGTCAGCACCCAGCCATCGCCGATATAGACACCGTTTAAGAAACTCGTTGTGTGACCGATATTCGCGTAGCCGGGGTCGCCCTTGCCGCTGGCTGCCCAGGTCGGGTTATTCAGCGGATTGGATGTCGTGTTCGGCACGACGTTCGGCGTCGTCCCGACGATGAGCGCATGGGCCGTACTGGCGTGCAGCGCGATCGCTAGAATGAAACAGCTGGCGGCGGCGAAACCGGTTCGAGACCGAGAGCGGCGCGGAGCGCCGATAATGCGCCTAAAAGTCATCGCGTTGCCTACGAAGAGAGTTCTGTTCCGGGGCGTACGGACCGCGCAATTGCTGCTCGGAGTGGCTATTCCGCGCCCGACCCTTATTTTAACCGGCCGCGGCGGTTTGACCAACGAAATGCGGGCTGGCTGGGGTTGAAAATCGGCGAGATTCGGACCGACCGCCGTCGTCACCGTGCGGTGGGATGTGAAAACGGCTATAAAAATAGTATCACCACGCATCCGGCGGTACCTGTCGGTCTAATTCATACGACTCGCTTATGTCGGACAACTCGGCTGCCCCGTCGATCGGCTTGCTCCTAAGCGGTGGGGTCGATAGCGCGGTGCTACTCGGCGAGCTGCTGCAGCACGGGGGCCGTGTGGTGCCGTTTTATGTGCGGACCGGGTGCGTGTGGCAAACCCAAGAGCTGGCCGCAGTGAACCGTTTTCTCTCGCAAGTGGCTCGGCCGAACCTGGCGCCACTCGTTCAATTCGAGATGCCGCTCGGAGATCTCTATGGCGAGCACTGGAGCATTACGGGCAAACAGGTTCCGGATGACCACACGCGGGATGAAGCGGTATTCCTGCCGGGGCGCAATCCGCTGCTGCTGATCAAGCCGGCGCTGTGGTGTCTCGCAAACCGTATCGAACGATTGGCGCTGGCGACGCTTGCGGCGAATCCGTTTCGCGACGCGACGCCGGAATTCTTCGCGCGTTTCGAGGCGATGCTGGCTGCGGCCACGGGAAGACGAATGGAAATCGTGCG
>DATBAY010000620.1:0-8325 GCA_036271295.1 Lacipirellulaceae bacterium
AAAGAAGAAGGTCTGAACCTGGGAAATGCGGCCGCCACCGTGATTTTGGTGACACTATTCCTGGGAATTGTCGCGTACAAAATCCTCAGCTCCACGGGACTCCAACCATCGCAGGAAAACAATTAGAGGCCAGTAGCCAAACGGACGCAGCGGTCTTCCAAATCATCTGGCCCTGACTAATTTGCAGCGGGCATGGGTTGTGAGTTTCCGGCGGGAGCGACTACGCCGCTTCGCATGACGTAAACTCCCATCGCGGTCAACATAAGAACTACGGCGACCCAAAAGCGCCAATCATGATGGATCGGGCGTTTGCGCGGCGTGTCGTTGTGATGATGTTCATGCTCGGAATGGGAATGCTGATGCGACATAGCGTAGATGCTTTGAATTCACTGATTGCGGGGCAAGATTATTCCGACGAGTTAACAAGATAGCTGCCGCGCCGGCTGGATACAACGATACAACGCGTTCCTAAGCAATTCCGCGCGCAACCGCCGATTGCTGTGAAGTGGTCCTTGCTTGCTGGCGAACAATAGGCTAATAATAGAAGGCCCGGGTGGAACGCCCGGCAAATTCCCACAAATGACGCGGGGTGGAGCAGCCAGGTAGCTCGCGAGGCTCATAACCTCGAGGTCGCAGGTTCGAATCCTGTCCCCGCCATTTTCAATCGTTACGGCCAATTGCTGCAACAATCACGCCCCGGCACAGACCGGGGTTTTTCATGCGCTGCCAGTGTGAACGGGGCGGGAGAAACGAGATTAAGCACGCGACTTCAAATTGACTCCGCCAGCGCAAACGCAAAGCTGTCGACGTGATCGCTTTTCTTCGTTGGATCGTTATCGCATCGATCGTCGTCCGTAAAATCGGATGTCGTCCAGCGAGCAAGCGGTCTCTACATAAACCCTGGTGGTGGTAGAGCGGATTGCGACTTGTCGAGTCAATCTTCAGGCATCAGCACGAAGACGTTAGCGTCGGTGGCAGCTTCTCGTGCGGCCACATTTTAACAAGCTGCAGATCGCGACGAAGGCGAATAGCGTCAAGCTTGATGGCTCGGGTACCGTTTGCAGATTGATAACGCTACCTGAACCCGTGCCGCTGGCGGACCCTAAACCGAAGTGGCTGCGCCATTGGTCGTACTGCGTCTGGCCGATCGTGCCGCCGGCTGGGTCATTTTGCAGCGCGTTGGTGGTGCCCTTGTTCGCGCGCCAGACGACATAATCAGCAGCGTCGACTACGCCGTTGTTGTTATAGTCGCCCGGCAGGATTGCGGTTCCGCTCAATGAGAAACGAAAGACGTCACCCGCCGAGCCCGAGGCAGCGTCGGCGTCGGTATGCAGCACGAGTTCCGCATTGCTCGCGCCGGCGTGCTTAGGCGTGAACAAGATCGTGTTATTAAACTCGCCAGAAAGTCCAGTGAGCGTGCTCAGAAAGGGTTGCGTCGACGAAAACGCCGCAGCATCGGGGCCCTCGATCGTGGCACTTAAGATTGAAAGGCCGGAGAGCGAGAAGTTGTTGACGACGTCGAAGCGAGGGAATCCGTCCGCGTCGACAGCTCCATGAGCTAAGTTTTGATAGAAGAGCTGCGTCACACTTCCTGACCCGACGCTCGCAGAAGTTTGCAGCGTGGCAGCGCGCGACGCGCCGAAGCCGAGCAGGAGATTTGGGCCTACCAGGTCGGCCTGGACGTTCATCGAGTAACCACGATCTTGGGCGTCGTCGTAGTGGGGAACGAACGTGACTGTTTTCAAATTGACGATCTGGCTCTGACGAGGATCGGTTTGCGTGTATTGTCCTATCGAGTTGTAAGCAACTGTCGTGGCGGTCGTCGAGGATCCTTGGGAAGTGGAGAACGGAGTTGCTCCGCCGCCATTAACGAGGTACACGCCCGTGGTCGTCGTGCCGGCGTTGCCGACGCCCGCGGCCGAGATATTGAGATTCAACGTGGTGCCGATGCGAGTGAGAATCGGCGTCAAAGCATTCACACCCGCGGGGTCAGTGGTATTGAGCGTGGCGGCCGGCGTAGATTGGCCGACACGTGTGGCCTGCAGCTGCAATAAGCCGCGGTCCTGAATTACGACAGGATTGAGCGGTGTGAGGTTGTTGTAGGAGGGCGTGCCGATGAACCGCCGCGTTCCGCCGTAGATGTCGACATCCACGGTAACTACGTGTGAGCGGTCACGCGGGACGAACGTGGCCCAACTTTGCGTTGCGCCGAGGGTGCCCATATCGACGGGGCCTGTCGCGCCGGGTGTGTAGGTCGGGTCATTCAGATAACCGGCTTGGCGCAGCGCGACTGGCTGGATGTGATTGAAGGCGTCTGTGGAGTTGTCGATCGAGATCCGTGGATTCGTGATCGCGGCGCCGAATGCAGAGAAGGCAATCAAATCGTAGTCGGGATAGTCGACCGCGAATTGTGCAGATGGAGCGATACGCGTTACGACCCCGAGGTCAGTCGCAGGGCGCCCGCTGGCGAGCCGGCTCGACAGCGCCGTATCCAACTGAGAGTTATCTAAGGGGTTCAGCAGAACACCGTAGGGTGCTGCACCACCTTGAAGTGCGGGCAGATTCGGGCTGTAGCCTTGTTGCATATGCGGAATCGTGATCGATGCCGGCTTGTAACTCGCATAGGGACTTGGTCCTGCTGCGTCGAAGTCGGCGATTTGCCGGACGGTGGATGAACCGCCGCCGTAATAGTTGAAGAGAGTTGCGCCGGCCACGGCGCCCGTGCCGCCGTTGGTGTTGAACGAAGGGTTGAAGTAATCGTAAGACGATGCCACGATCTGAATACTGCCGCCGCTGCCCGAGGCGCCGCTGCCGCCATTGCCGCCGTTTCCGCCGCGGCCGCCATCGCCACCTTGTCCACCGTCGCCGCCGCTGACCCCTAGGGACGAGCTACCGGGTTTAGGACCAATTGAGGTGCCCTGACTGGCGGTATGGGCGAAGGTGCCAATGCCCCCGCCTCCGCCAGTGCCGCCGATCTGGCCGGTGGCGCCGGCAGCTTCGATCGAAGCCCCGTCGAATACGCGACCTTGTACCAGAAGTTGAATGCCGCCACCGCCTCCGCCACCTCCGCCGCCACCGCCACCCCCGCCTCCACTTCCGCCCTTGCCTCCATAGCCGCCGGTGCCGCCACCGAGTGCAGAGACGGCGATGAAAGAGGCGCTTCCTCCTCCGCCACCACCACCGCCGTTGCCTCCCCAAACACCGTCACCACCACCGCCTCCGCCCGCACCGCCGCTGCCGCCGCGAAGGGTGCTGACTGTGGCACCGAGGGAGTTCCCGTGGACCGCAGTCGCGCCGCTGGTTCCATTGGCCCCGTCGCCGCCTTTACCGCCAGGACCACCATTTCCGCCATTCGTTCCGCCACCTCCAAATGCGCCTACCACACCGCTTGGCGTACCAGCTGCTCCAGCGGTTCCGTTGGCGGCGGCAGACGAACCTGGTAGTGCTGGAGTGCCGACGCTGTTCACTTGGCGAGTCCATTGCATCGTCGCGGGATCGGTGGCGAAAAACTCGTCGCCTTGTCCGGCCGCCCCGGCCTGTCCGGCCGTCGATGCGGAGTACACCTGTGGGGTGATGGAGTGACCGAATAGGCTCATATCGAGGTCGAGGCCGGCCGTTCCAGGCTGACCGCTCTGAACGCTTCCGAAACTTTGGCTCGGCGCGCCCGCTCCGCCGGGCGTCACTCCCGAGTAGTTAGGGTACCCGCCCACAATAAGCTCAGAGTTCCCGCTGCCTAAGTGATCGATTGTGGCACCACCGCCAACGCCGCCGCCGCCGCCACTGCCGCCACCCGCCCCGCCTAGTGCTCCGATCGCTGAGACCGAGATGAACGAGCCGGGGTTGAGGTTCGCGTCGTTACCGACTACGAGTTGGATAAGTTTGCCACCCGTTCCCCAAATGCTTTGATTGGGATTGAGGTTCAGGTCGCCGGCCACGAAGAACCGCGATGCGATTGGGTTGGCAGGACTGGGGATCGATTGGCTCTGCGAGTTCGAGCCCGGATCGTAGCGAAAGATCGTCTGGTCGCCGAGGTAGCGGACGGGCGTGCCATTGATCGTAGCGCCGGTAGTCGTTGGGCCGATAGGAACGATCGTCGTATCTGCGCCCATGCGTGCGATGATCGCGTTCTTAACGTCGACGGGAACCGTTGTGCTATCCGTATTGAGGACGTAGGCCACCTTTTGGGCCGCAACTGGCCCGCACAATAAGCTTGAAAACGTGAGACAAGTGATGGCGAGGCGACCGATGAACCGTGACGAAAAACGCACCATGTGTCGAGATCCCTGAATGTGAGACGATGCACCGCGCTACGCGCGGGGAGTGACCCTGAAGGCCTGAGCGAATCGGAATTAACTTCTTGGGAAACCCTTCACGGTCGAAAGCATGGCGTTTTCGTCGATTGACGCGTCCCTGACGCCGATTCGCTACATGATCGAAAACGCAGTCGGCCTTGAAAGCCCTCATGAAATGCTTCCAACTATGCTGTATCAGAATAGCAACCCAGCAAAATGACGCCATCACCTGTTTAGGGTAGGCTTTCGCGTGCGGTGGCTGCTACGCCGTTTTCGAGGTAGTTTCAATTGGCAGCAGCGGCTGTTTCTTTCAGCGCTAGCTCGCTTGGTCCTTGTTGCTGATGGTGGGTTGCGACTTGTCGAGTCAATCTTTGGACATCAGCCGCGACGATCGCGATCGCGTTTTTCAGCTCTGGGACGAACTCGTCGGCTTGCCGTCGTCTGAAATCGATCGCGCACGGCGACACCTGGCCACAACAATTGCGAGTTCGATCCAGTCCGACATGGCGATATGGGTGGTAAACGTTCGTTTTCTACGCGGCGATTGCGGAGCGAGTCGGCAAAGGGAAGAAGTTGAGACTGGAAACTGGAACCGTGGCGCCGCGAGTCCGTCGAGATCGCGGCTTGAGTGAGAAAAGCGATTGAGAGTCGGCGCGTTTAAATTGTCGGGGGCGCCGACACGAAATGCGGTGAAGCTCGCTAAACCTGGCTAGGGCTGGCTACTGCTGAGTGAGACGCCGTGCACAAGCATCATCAATTTCACAAATTACGTTTGTCGGCACTTTGATTCGCGAGATGAGTTTTCAAATTTCAGCATCCGCAGATGGATTGATCGCAAGACTCACGGCAAAGCGCGCCGCCAAGCCAAGGTGTCTACGCGTGTTCCCAAAGGTAACTGGTTTGCTTGCGGAAACCCGTAACTCGAATCGTTCCATTGGGCAGAACATTCATCACGGAATAGCAGTTGTGCTCGGCGCCGCCTCCTTCCACCATTGCCATCAGCGTGACGTAGTGGATGCCGTTAATGTCGTTGTAGTCGTTTTTGTGGTTGTGACCTTGGACGACGGCCAGAACTTTGCCGGAATCTTCCAGGATCTGACGAACTACTGCTGCGTTTTTGATGCCGTAATGATTGGCAACGTCCAGTCGTTGGTGGACAAGCACAATCACCTTTTCGCAAGCGTGACTGAGGTCGCTCTGCAACCAATCGATTTGCTCGGCGGGGATTTTTGCGTCGGTCCAGTCGGAGTTCTTACGTCCGTAGGGCACCCCGTCGCTGCGGAAGCAACCGTCAAGCACTACGAAATGCATTCCCTGGCGGTCAAACGAATAATACGTTCGCTCGCGTTCCACACCTTGGAGGAACTCGTCTTTGGTGAGCGAATATACGCAGTGATTGCCCAGCACGTAATGACGATCTTTGGCAACGGCGGCGTAGTCCTTGTTGATCCGTTGGAGATATTGCAGTTCAGTTTGAGCGGAACTCCCGGAGTCGATTAGATCTCCTAGTTCGACCACGAAGTTCGTCTGACTACGTTGAAATTCCTTGGCGGCCTCGGCCAACTTATCAAGGGACTCGCGATAATGACGATTTCCGTAAGACGGTTTGTCGGCGTAGTGGAGATCCGTCACGAGGCCGACTCGTAGCTCATCTGCGGCGCGTTTTTCGTCAGCCAAGAGTTCGTTCGGCAAAAAAACTTCGAGCCCGACTGCGCCTAAGAGCAGTGATCCGTTCTTCAGAAAGGCGCGGCGCCCTAGATAGTTGGAATCAAAGCCCTTCATTGCACACTTCGCTCGCTTTCGACGATTCGCGTTTTCCGGAGCACGATCCCTGAGAGCGCGATGACTAGAAAACAGGTTGTAGACGACTCCGGTACTGCGCCTTGAGTTGCGGAAATGGAATGCCCAAGATTCTTGCGCCACAGCACATATCGGGAGGCGCCAACGGGATCGGCGATTCCGCCGTCTCGATGCGCCCGCGAGGGCGAATCCTCCGTCGCATTTCCTTGCCGTAAACCTGCCGCCAACCAGGAAGTAGTCGAAGCATAACAGAAGTCCGCCTCGTTTCCATCATTGCGGAAGACGGTGAGCGAATGGGACTCAAAAAATCACGATCTTGCGCGAAGAGATGATTCCCACTGTAAAAAGCGCGCCCCCCGAATGCACTACGAAAGCGTCGATGCCGCCAGGGGCCTCGGGGGCAGGACAACGATGAAAATCTCTGAATTTCCTTTAATAGGCTCGCGACTTTCGCCAATCAATCAACGGCCAATCAGCACTCCATCATTCGCTCGCAAGCCGGTAGCCGATCCCTTGTTCGGTTAGTAGATAGCGCGGGCGGGCCGGATCCTGCTCAAGTTTGCGGCGGAGGGTGGCCATAAAGACGCGCAGGTAATGGGTCTCTTGGACCTGGTCGGGCCCCCACACTTCTTTGAGAAGTTGCCGGTGAGTCAACACTTTTCCATGGTGATGAATCAGCGTGGTCAGCAATTTGTACTCCAGCGGCGTTAGGTGCACCTCGCGGTCGGCGACATACACTCGCCGCGCGGCCAGGTCTACCGTTAGCTCACCACTTTCGAACTTTGAATTTGCCGCGCCGTCGCTCAATCGGTTTGCATGCCGCAGTGCAACGCGAGTGCGGGCCAGCAATTCGCCGGTGCTAAACGGCTTCGTAAGGTAATCGTCGGCCCCGTTATCCAGCGCCTGAATCTTCTGTTGCTCCTGATCGCGTGCCGAGAGCACGATAATGGGCGCCGTCAGCCATTCGCGCAGCCGCTGGATGACATGCTGGCCGTCCATGTCGGGTAGACCCAGGTCGAGTATGACGACATCGGGCGGAGTTTGCGTCGCGTGTTGCAACGCCTGCTGGCCAGTGGCGGCGTCGTCGACCTGGTAGTTTGCACCGGCCAACGCGGCGTGGACGAACTTGCGAATTGGCAATTCGTCTTCGACCAAGAGTACACGGGGAAGGGTCGCGGTCATTTCATGCTTGGGCCGCAGCGGGGACGAGTTCAGCGTCGATCCGCGGTGGCGTTTCGTGACACGGGAGGTTGATAGTAAACTTGGCGCCGCCTTCAGGGCGGTTGACGGCGATAATCCTGCCTTGATGAGCATCAACGATCGCCTCGCAGATAGCCAGTCCCAATCCCACACCACGCCGGCCGTCTGGAGAAAGGCTGCCACCTCGAAAGAACTTTTCGAAGACCTTTTGTTCGTTACCCGGTGGCAATCCGGGCCCATTGTCGGCGACTGTAATTTCGGCCGTATGGCCTTTCACGGCTGCCGAAATATCAATCTCACTGCCGGGCGGCGTGTAACGAGATGCATTTTCCAGCAGGTTGACAAGAACTTGCTCCATCAAGAAACCGTCAATTTTCAGCAATGGAAAGTCGGCTGCAATGGTGACGGACACTTTGTGGCGTTGCAATTCCCGTTTGGCCGAGTTGAGCGCGACGCCGACGATCTCCTCGAGGACGTGCCATTGGCGATCGATGGCGAGCGTGCCCGAGTCGAGCCGCGCCATGTCGAGCAAGTTTTCCACAAGCCGAGTAAGGCGCCGTGATTCGTCGACGATTGTTTGGGCCGCTTCGCGATCCGCGGGCGGCACGGAATCGAGCAGGGCCGACGCCGTGCCGGCGATGCTGGCCAGCGGCGTGCGGAGGTCGTGGGAGACCGAGTTCAACAGCGAGTTGCGAAGCTGTTCTGTCTGCACTTGTAGCTGGGCGTCGTGTGCTTGCAGCACCGATTGATCGCGTTCCATCGAGAGCGCAATAAGGCTGCCACACGTTTCCAGGAGCCGCACTTGCTCGGGATCGACGAAGCGGTTGGCCTGCTTTGGAGCGACGCCGAGCGCGCCGATGTTTTGCTGCGAGCCCGCGAGCGGCACAAACAGCGCGGTCGCACTCGGGAGCGTGTCGGTGCTAAGGCCGGCCGTTTTTCCGTTGGAAGCAACCCATTGAGCGACAACTTCGTTCACGGGCACTTCGACAATTGAACCGCGTTCGCCGAAACGTAGCGAAACGGCGCCCGAATT
>DATBAY010000621.1:0-2868 GCA_036271295.1 Lacipirellulaceae bacterium
TGCATCGGAATCGCGGTCAGCTCGATTCGCGTCGTTGGCAGCAAGTCGTCGCCAAATTTCACATCGAACGGCAACCCAAACGGGCTGATTAGTTTGAATCCGACGAGCAACGGATGAAACAGCGACGCACCCGTCATGAACAGCGATCCGACGACGAAGCCGGCCACGATCCACCCAATCGTTCCCGCCACGCGCACCCCGGGAAACTGCCGAGCAGGATCATCGAGATGATGAAAGGAAATTGAGTTCGTCAGCGACAAAGTCGGCATGTAGGTCAAGAAGTATGCGATCAGCCCTGCGTAAAACAGGTTGGGCGTGACGACGCCCGAAAGCCAAAACAAAACCGCTCCGCCTACAATGTGCAACACAAACAGAATGCGTTCGGTCGAAAAGAACCGGTCCGCAATCATGCCCACGAAGAATGGGGCGATCATCGCCGCGATCGCCGCCGTGCCATAGGCGTCGCCCACAAACGCATCACTAAAAACTCGATTGCCGCTCGCGTCTTTCGCGTTGAGCAGATAGGTAGCCAACGTCACAAACCAGCCGCCCCACACAAAATACTGCAGGAACATCATTACCGATAAGCGCGTGCGAACCATAACTGATTCCGATAAATAGATGAGTTAAAAACTCCGGTGGAGAATGCGACTTTATTTAATCTGCGATTTCAGCCGTTCCAACAAACTAATCGCCCGCCCGATCTCTGCTTTTTGCCGCTCCGGCTCTTGCGGTATTTCACGCTCGATCGTCAACGGCCCCGAGTACCCAATCTTATTGAGCGTTTTCAGAAACGCCTCAAAGTTCGCAGCCCCTTCGCCTAGCGGCACTTCGGCACCCCACGTTTCGCCGGGTTTGTCCGACCAGGTCGCATCCTTGCAGTGCACACTGCGCACGCGCGAGCCAAGCGCCTCGAGTGCCGGAATTGGCTCGCCGGCCCCATACAAAATCATGTTCGCGGGGTCGAAGTTGACGAAAATATTGTCGCGCTGCACGTCATCTAAAAACGCAATCAGAATATCGACCGGCTCCTGCCCCGTCTCCAAGTGCAGTGCCTGCCGATTGCGTTTGCAGTGGTCGCAAATATCGCGCGCGATTTCCAGCAGCTCGATGTAATCCGCGTCCGACTTATCATGCGGCACAAATCCGAGGTGCACTCCCACCACGTCCACACCCAATAGCCGAGCAAAATCGGCGATCTCCTTTAACTCGCGTGCCCGGGCCCCCCGCGTCTCGCGGGGCATCAATCCCACGGTCCGCTGCACCGTAGGAATATCCGCGTAGCTCTCGCCCTCAAACCCGGCGAACACCACCGTGATCGTGATGCCCAGATCGGCAAGCCGTTCCGAAAACAATTTCGCTCGCTCCGGCGTGCGCGATTCGGCACGCGGTGTGTGCAAGTGGATTGTGTGCACGCCAAGCTCGAGAGCCACTTCGAGCCGCACGCCAAGGCCCGCATCAATGCTCGCGAATACGCCAATCGGCCATTTTTCCATGCACCACCCGACTTTCAACATCCCAGAGCGACTCGCCGCGCATCGCGATCCGACGTCCGTCAGCCGAAACAGCGCGTTGTGGCCTTAGTGTATTCGTCCAGGGTCGGATGTCAAATCACGCCTCAACCGGCAGTCGGTTGCGGGTCGAGATCGACGCGCGGCACCACGCGCTCCGCTTCGCTCGAGAGTTCGAAGTAAGTCGAGTGCTCGAAATTGAATATCGACGCGATGAGATTCGACGGAAACTGGTCGCAAAGTTGATTCATCTCGCGCACATTACCATTGAAGAACCGCCGAGCCGCCGCGATGCGATCTTCGCAATTAGCCAGTTCCTGCTGCAGAGCCAGAAAGTGCGCATCCGCCTTCAACGTGGGATAAGTTTCGGCGACCGCGAATAACCGCTTCATACCGATCTGCAACGCCGTCTCATCAACCGCCTGCCCGCTCGCAGGCCCGTCGTTCGCCATCGCCTTGTTCCGCAGTTGAATAACCATCTCTAGCACATCCCGTTCATGTTTCGCGTAGCCTTTCACTGTCTCCACGAGATTCGGAATCAACTCGTAACGCCGCTTCAACTCGACATCAATATCCGCCCAACTCTCGCGAATCTGCTGCCGCAAGCGCACCAGGTGATTGAACGTGGCGATGAACCACACCAGCGGCACCAGAATGACCGCCAACAACACGATTAAAGGCGCGATACCTTGCATACTGCCGTTTTAACGAGTCTTAAGATCGGCCGTGAGATACTTCGGCCAGAGATTAAAAAATTTCACGGCCCAATCTTCGTTGTGTCGAAACTCCTCGGTCGACCACGTGCCGCTTCCCATGGTAATGCAACAACATCCGCCGCTGATCTCGGTCACAGGCGGATCATCGGCCATGAGAAACTCCATCATCTTCGGATGGATCACATCGTAGGCGAATTTCTTGTCCGAGCTCTTCACGTCGAATCGCTTGCTGAACTCGGCCGATTCGAAATTGATGTCGCTGAAACCAAACGCGTGGGCCAGCGTGTCGAAAAACCCTTCACGCCGAATGCGGAGATCCGGCAACGATGGATACGGCAGCTTCACCAGCAAGTAGCTGAACCGATGGTGTTGCGTTTGCGTAGTTTTGCCGTCGCTGCTCTCAGTCTTGTAATGGTAATCGCCCATTTGCGCCGGCCACGCGTCGCCATCGCCTCGGATCGCCCCGACGAGCGTGTTGTAAGCGTACCGATCGGAGCCATGGCAAAAGTTCGAAAACTGACTGTACTCGTTATCGAACGAATAGTCGTAGCTGGTCTCGAACCGCCATCCCAGGGCATCCGCGAGCGCTCGTAGATCCGCCAGCCGCTGTTGCTGCTGCTGATACGAAAAAAATGCGATGA
>DATBAY010000622.1:0-5387 GCA_036271295.1 Lacipirellulaceae bacterium
CGGGCGATTCGCACCAGCCTCTGCATTCGGTCGCCCTGATAACCAGCCACCGCTTCCGCGGCAATGATCACGGGGGCAACTACCTGGAACTTGAACACAAGTGGGAGCTGCACGCGTTTTGGGACGAGCAGATTTCCAACGATGAGCCATATGAAACGCTGCGAGTCTTAGCGACGGACCTAGATCAAAACCCAAAACTGCAGCCGTTCGGTAAGGAAGCGGAGAAATCGCTCGATCCCGATAAGTGGATCGACGAAAGCACCGCGTTCGCCAAGCAGTACGCCTACACGCCCGAGGTGTTGGCGAAAGTCAGTGCTCGCGAGGGGCACTCACATCTTGGCCCGCTTGAGCTGTCTGCTCAGTACAAGACGGATGCCGAGAACCTCGCCGAGCGCCGCGCCATGGAAGCCGGTTACCGACTCGCCAAAACTCTGCAGCAAGCGCTGTAATAAGTTCGTGGTGCAGGCGAACTAGCTTCAATTCTTGTCGGGCGACAAATCGTCGAGCAAAACTACCGAGAATAGAATCTCGTCGTACAGCTTATTCCCCGCCTCGAAGAGCACGCCGAACGATTTGTTGCTGAGCTTCACCAGGTCGCAATAGGCGGCAGGGCCCGCATGGAGCAAGGTCTTTTCGCCCCACGTCTTTGTTTCGTCCATGCTGGTTAAAATCGTAAGATCTCGTCGCTGCTTGGCATTGCCCGCACCGGCGTAGATAAGCATATTCTGGTTTGACCCTTGGTCAGTGGCTGTTAACCGCACAAGCGAATTCTGCACCACTGGCGAGGCAATCTGAGGATCTGCGACAAACGGCGCATCAAACGTTTCACCACCATCGCTGCTAAAAGCAATCATTCGCGTCGCCGGGTTCGAACCATTTTGATTGCGAGCGTTCACATACACGCGGCCGTCCGCCAGTTCCGCGGCCACACACTCGTTGGGATGAAGCGCATCCGATACTTTGCGCGTGTCGACTGCGCCCAACTTCCAGCTCACGCCGTGATCGTCGCTGTACACGAGGTGAACGCCCCAGCTATCTTTTTCCGGCCCACGATGATCACACGGAATCACGAGCCGCCCGGCATGGTTGCCTCGCATAAGCTGAATCGCGTGCACTGGCCCCGCCGCGTACCAGATCCAATCGGAGTTTCCGGCCGTCGCTGTAATATCCGTCGGCTTCGACCAAGTGTGGCCGCCATCGTCGCTCGATGCCACGAACATCCGCTGGTTGCTACGAGTGAAAACCAACCAGATTCGGCCAGGATGTTTAGAGTCGAGCAGATCGACCACGGGCGTCGGATTTCCGATCCACACGTTCGCAGTTGGGTCAGCCCATTCATCTTGCGCGAGTTGCAAGTTGCCCCACGTTTTCCCGGCGTCGCCACTTCGCTTAAGCACGATATCTATGTCACCGTGGTCACCCGGTCCGTTTTTGCGGCCTTCTGCAAATGCCAACAAGTCGCCGTTCTTAACACGAACAATTACCGGGATGCGGTAGGTGTGATAACCGTCGTCGCCCGATTTGAAGACCACAACCTCTTGAGTTTTCGCCGCTGCCGCGCGGCCGCACGTGATCGCGCAACCGACAATCGCGAACTGAACAAATACGCGCCAATTTGGTCTGAATAGTGAATGCATGGATCACTTATAACTAACGCCCCGCCGGTTGTCAGTCGTTGCCGGCCAGAGGACAATAAGACTTGTCCTTCAACTTGAGTGCAGATCTGGCCCCGGCAAGTGCGCTTCGATATGAGCTCTAAACGGATCACCGTCCCCGAATTCACCGGCTTCAAAGCCGCCGGCCGTAAGATCTCGATGGTGACGGCCTACGACTATCCAATGGCGAAGCTCGTGGACGCGGCTGGAATCGAAGGCATCCTCGTCGGCGACAGCATGTCGATGGTCGTCCAAGGCCACGACAGTACGCTCCCCGTAACACTCGATGAAATGGTCTACCACGCCGAAATGGTCGGCCGCGCCGTCGAACATGCGCTCGTCGTCGTCGACATGCCCTTCCCGAGCTTCCATCTCGGCCCGCATCGTGCGATCGAAAACGCCGGCCGCATCTTGAAAAAGGCTCGTTGCCAGGCTGTCAAACTCGAAGGCGGCGTTGAACAAGCCGAGACGATCGCCGCGCTCGTTAGCGCCGGCATCCCCGTCATGGCCCATTGCGGCCTTCGGCCCCAAAGCATCCACACGCTCGGCGGCTACAAAGTGCAGCGCGACGAACGTGAGCTCATGGCCGACGCGCGCGCCGCCGAAGAGGCCGGCGCATTCGCCATCGTCTTGGAATGCATCCCCCGCGATCTGGCTAAGAAGATCACAGCGAAAGTGAAAATCCCGACGATCGGCATCGGCGCCGGAGCTAACTGCGATGGACAGGTGCTCGTGCTTCATGATTTACTGGGCATCACCACCGGGTATATGCCAAAGTTCGCGAAGGCCTACGCCGATTTGAAAACCGAGATCACCGGCGCAGTCACAAAATACCGCGATGAAGTTCGCGAAGGTGTCTTTCCAGACGAAAAGCATGCCTACGACTGAGTTACAAGCAAGGCTGCATTGCAGCTGCGGACGCGAGGTCGTTGTCCGTTCGCACGATGCGGGCCGTTCGATTGCTTGTGCTTGTGAAAACTCGGTCGCCGCCCCGAATCTCAGTCAATTTCGCGTCCTGGCCGGCACCGACGCGTACGTCACCAACCCGGCTGAAGCGATTTGCAAATTGCAGCTCGAGGGAAAAGAACCCGCCGGTCACGAATGCCTTTGCTGCGGCGCCTCGAATGTGGTGTTTTATGAGTGCACGGCGACCTGCGAGCAATCGCACGTTAAAAAAAATCGCAGCGGGCGATACTTAACGAACGCGCTCGCTTTTATTTTGCTGCCGTTGATTCTGCACGTCTTGATCTTATTTCGCAGGGAAAGCCCTGAATTCGAACGGCACGGGCACGATGTCGAAATGAAATGTCGGCTCCAGCTCTGTAAGCTTTGTTGACGGAGTTTCGGAAACCCGAAGCGGCCTGCGGTAGCCAAGCAGCTCATGTTGAAAGTCCTATTGCTGGCTGAGCTTTTGCGCTACTATCCGCGACTCGCATTGAAGACCGTACCACTCGAAGCCTGACACTCTTGCATTGCGGCCACACATGGCAACGCCTTCAGGTGAGCTCGACTCGGCACAATCGTCACTCGACACGAAAGGAGCACTTCCTTCGTTCAGCCGAATAGTTCTCTTCGGGCTGATCGTTCCGGCGGCGGCAGCTTTTTCGAATCAATGGTTGTTTGAACACTCGAACGCGTCGTCGTGGCCACTGAGCCCTTACGGAATGCGCTCGTGGCCGCACTTGTTAGTTTACCCGTGGATGGCGCTTTCAGCCGCCGCGATTAGTTGGTGTGCCGGGCGCTATCTGTATCCCGCGCTTCTGCGATGCACAGTCTTCGTCTGGTGTTTAGTGTTGCTCGACCTGCTAACGTTCCTAGCCGCAATGGCTAGAAGCGATTCCCATTTCGGGTACATGCTGGTCTCAGCCGAAATCAATCTCGTAATACTCTGGACGATCCTTGGCCCCGGTGGCTGGCAGTGGCGGCTGCCCACAATGCTCGCGGTGACGCCCCTCGTTATCATTTTCGGAACCTCCATCGGTTCCACGTGGTGGTACTCGCAAAGCTGGCAGCTCGTGGTGTTGCTTGCCGCACTTATGGCAACAATCGTCTGCGCGGCGCTGCGTTGGCTCGGCTTTAAACTGCAGCCGGCTCGTCTAAACCAAAATATCGATTCACAGCGACTTGGCATCAGCCAATTCGGCGTGAAACACATGTTGTTTTGGTCCGCGGCGATCGTACCTTTGCTTCTTATTGCTCGCAGTTTGGATTTCTTGTTCATTACGCGCATCAGGCAGAACGAACTATTCCCACTCGCGCTTATCTCTGTGAGCCTGGCAACTGTAAATCTCATCGCAGTCTGGATTGTGCTTGGCGCCGGCTCCTGGTTATTGCGAGTGGCTCTGCTAATTGTCGCGCCGCTACTAATCACTGCCGGCCTCGAAGTGTATTCGTCTTTTATCGTGAGCCAGTTCGGACCCTATTCTAGCTACCGACGACCAATGCGCGATCTATACATAGAAATGTCCGGCAATTGGTTCGCCTGGATTTGGCAGGGAACCGCGCTCTTGGCCGCATTGCTTCTCTTCTTGCGAGCCAGTGGGTATCGCTTCGTTCGCAGCGCACAAGGAGTCGCTCCACATGCGTGACAGCACCGCTACCACACCCCATCGCCATGCTTTGCCACAGACAGCGCACCGCGCCAGCTTTGCCCAATAAGTAGGTCTCGCTTGCCGAGCGGGACCTGAAACTGCTCAGAAGCGTCGAGAATCGCTCCGGTCTCTTCCGGCAAAAGGGACCTACCAAGACTTTGTGGGCAACGCCCACCACGGCTGCCGATTTTAAAGGAGAGCCACATTTTGTAGCTGACCTGCAAGTGGCCAGATCAACATGCCAGCGGAGTCGCCCATGTTCTGTTCCGAATGCGGTGTCGAAGCGAACGGAAAATTTTGCTGGTCCTGCGGCAGGCCGCTCGCCCAAGGCAGAAAATCGCAAGACGTGATCCGTCAAGAAATCAACTCGAAAGCGGATATCAACGCGCCTGCGATCAACTGGTCCGATATGACCGACTGCCAGTCCCTGCTCGCGGTACCCGAGGTACGCGAGCGAATCGCCCGGCATGCCAAAAAAACCAAGACGCACTTAACCGGAGAAGATTTTCTGGGTGTGTGCGATAAGGTGTTCGCCCCCATGTCCGGCGGTGTGCCACTTACGCTGATCGCAAAGATCGCTCAGCCGCTCGCCGAACGGCTCGGCTTCAAATCGGTGAAGACTCGTTCCGAGCGGACCACCGATCGCCCCGGCGTCGTCATCGTCGGCATTTTGTGTTCACTTGCCCAGAACAACCAACAAGTTCGCGAGGCGATCACCGAATCAAATGGGTGCACGATCACCGCCGCGCTTCCGTCCGATATCTGGTCGCTCAAAACAGACCTCGTCGTCTCAGTCCGCACCGACGCCCAGTTCACCATCATCGAAGCGTGCGTCACGATCCCCGGTCAAAAATACGATTGGGGCAAATGCAATCGCGTGCTCGACCTCCTGTTCGACAATTTATTGCAGCTCACTGCCGCGGCGTAGCAAGAGTTCAACCAGCCGCCGGGCGCTAGCCCCCGGTTGCATTTCTGCCTGACGGTATTGTTAACGATGTAGCGCGCACGCCCCATCATCGCACGCTTCGCCGCCGCTTAGTCGGTAGCGATTTTTCGCGATCCAACGATACAGTGGTCGCCACACCAACATGCTGCCCGGAAAATACAGGAGCGGCGCCGCCCACCAGAGTCGCCGCAATCG
>DATBAY010000623.1:0-12836 GCA_036271295.1 Lacipirellulaceae bacterium
CGGTTTCTAGCGTTTCCATGGCCGATCCTCTGGCGATTATCCTGGCCGCCGGCAAAGGCAAGCGGATGGCCTCCGAGCTGCCGAAGGTTCTCGTGCCCGTTTGCGGCCGGCCAATGATTCGCTACGTCCTTGACGCCGTCCGCGCCGCCGGCGTTAACCGCATGGTGATAGTCGTCGGTTACCGGGCCGACTTGGTTCGCCGCGAGCTGGCCGACGAGCCCGGCATCGAGTTCGCCATCCAGGCCGAGCAGCTTGGCACGGGCCACGCCGTCATGATGTGCCGCGAGCGGCTTGAGCTCCAGCAGGGGCCCGTCCTGATTCTGGCCGGCGACTCCCCCATGACGCAGGCGTCCTCGCTCAAGTCCCTGTTGGCTGAGTACAACTCCGAACACCCCGCCTGCCTCCTCGGCACCGCCAATAAGCAGAACCCGTACGGCCTGGGCCGCATCGTGCGCGATCCCAAGGGCGATTTTCAAGGCATCGTCGAGGAACGCGACGCCCCGCCCGACCAGCGGGCAATAACTGAAGTGAATCTCAGCACCTACGTCTTCCGCCCGGACGCCCTGCTCTCCGCCCTCCAACAATTGACTGCCAACAATATCCAAGGCGAGTATTACCTCACGGACTGCCCGGGTGTCCTAAAAGCAGCCGGAGAAAAAGTCGACGCCCTGTGCGTCCTGAAACCGATCGAAGCCCTCAGCATAAATACGCCCGAAGAATTGACTGTCGTCGAGCGGGAGATGCAACAATAGGTTAGCTCTTCCTGTCCTCCGAATCCCGAATCCTGTCCCCTATCTGCATGAACGATCTCAAGATTTTCAGCGGCACCGCCAACCAGTCCCTCGCCAAACGCATCACCGATTACCTCGGCGTCCCGCTCGGCGATATCGCCCTGGGCAAATTCCCCGACGGCGAAATCCAGTGCAAGCTCAACGAGGATGTCCGCGGACGCGACGTCTTCCTCATTCAACCGACCTGCCCGCCGGTGAATGAAAACATCATGCAGCTGTTGATCATGATCGACAGCGCGCTGCGGGCCAGCGCCGAACGCATTACCGCCGTCATTCCGTACTTCGGCTACGCCCGCCAGGATCGCAAAGACGAGGGCCGCGTACCGATCACCGCCAAGCTCGTCGCCAATCTCATCACCCGCGCCGGCGCGAACCGCGTGCTGGCAATGGACCTGCACGCCGCCCAAATCCAGGGCTTCTTCGACGTTCCGGTCGATCACCTTTACGCCGCCCCCGTACTAAACGAGCATTTCCTCCACTCGGGCATCGACTTGTCGAACGCCGTCATCGTCAGCCCCGATGAAGGCAGCATCAAGCGCGCCCTTGGCCACGCGAAACGCATCGGCGGCACCGTTGCGATCATTGACAAACGCCGCATAAACGCCGACACCACCGTCCAAGCCCACATCCTCGGCGGCGAAGTCAAAGGCAAGGTCGCTCTCATGTTCGACGACATGATCAGCACCGCCGGTTCCATCACCGGTGCCGCGAAAACGCTTCATGAATGTGGGGCTAAGGAAATCCACGTCGCGGCATCCCATGCCGTCTTCTGCGGTCCGGCAATCGAACGGCTGAAAGCTGCCAATCTCAGCAGCCTGGTAGTCACCGACTCAATTCAGCTCCGCGATGACCAACTACTTCCTCAAACACAAGTGCTGACAATCGCCCCGCTGCTCGGCGAAGCCATTAAGCGCATCCACCGCAACGAATCGGTCAGCCGGCTGTTCCGTTAGTGGTCGCCCGAGCCCGCGCATCGATAGAATGAATCTACTGCCGCCAGCTTCGCCGCACCGATCATTCAAAGTTGAGAGATTGCAACCATGTTGCCTCGCCGAATGCGGCCCTTCTACGCCGTTCTTTTCTCACTTGCGATGAGCCCATTTCTCGCCGCGCAACAATCAACGCCAGCTCCCGTCATTGATTTCCCCGCAAAGGTAATTCCGAACGGAGTCTACAATTACGACCGCACCGTGATCATTCCGCGCCAGCGCGGCAACATCAACGTCCCGGCTCCCTATGGCGGAAAAAGCGCCAGTCGTCCCGGTGGCATCCTCCGCGGTGAAGATCGGTACGGCACTGTCCTGCGCTTCAATCCCACTGTCACCGGCCAGCTTATTAAGACCGAGCTCTACGGCGAAGGCAAAGCCGGTAACGCCTGGAATGACGGCAATTCGGCAGGCGACCGCACCTTGCAGGCGAGTCTCTGTTCCAGCGCTACGGACTTAACGATTGATGGCCGCGCTGAAATAAGAGCCTATCCCTGGAGCTACCCAGAGTGGGCGCCCAAGCCCGATCCGCATGGCCCTGATCTCCCTTACCGCGCAGACGGCCTATGCATCGAAGGCAGCGGCTTTATTGGGAAAAACCTCCGCTTCTTTCAAATTCCTGGCACGGCAATCATTCTCAAAAGCGGTCGCAACGGATCAGCCGGAGCCTCCGGGATCTACGATGCTGGCTTTAATCAGCTTGAAGATATCTACATCTCCAACGCGATATATGGCATCAATGTCGCCGCGGCCGACTCCAAGCTCAGCCACATCTACATCACAGGGATAATCAAAGACGGACTCACGATTAGCGGCTCGGGCACCGTTGTGGAAGAAGATCATGTCTGGGGAGCCGATCGCTCAGCCGTGTTCACCGAACCTGCGTCCGCCCGCGAATGCTACCACGAAGCAGCTCGAATCGGCACGTATATCGCCTCAACCGCTTATGGTACGCGAATTGATGGCCTGAATATCGGTCCCGGCACCTGTTGGGAACGCGGCGTCAAAATCGACGCTCACGGTTGCAGCATCACGGGATTGTTCGGTACCGTGGCCTCCGAATCCAAGGAGCACCCAGACATTGCCGGCGTTGAAGTTGCCGCGAATCTGCTCCACGAAGTCATCACAGGTTCTCTGGTGGTGGCTTCTGACCCAAAAAATCCAGCAACCACTGCCAAGGGCCTTATCCTGCGCGGGAATCGTCAAAAAGTTGACCTCAAAGGTGGCTGGAATTCCCCCTGCAAAGCGACGTTTATTCGGGTGGAAGGCGCGGTTACAGGTTCCACGGTTGAAGTTCGCGGCACCGGCGACGGCGGCACCGTTCTCGATCTCTCCGCTTCCGAGCTGAACAAAGTCGAAGGTGGCGGCAATGAGTTCAAAATCAAATGGGGCGGCACCTCCACCCGCGTTATCTACCCCGGCGGTGGAAACCACTATAACCTCGCCCCCGGAACACAACTTTGGATTGACGGCCAGCTCCAATCCGCCGCAACTATTCCCCGAAAACGGCCTTGAAATCCGGCGGTTTTCTGAAATCCCCAGCTACTCGCAGTAACGACTCGATTCGCCCGACTTGGGCTTGAAGATCAGCCCCCAGAACGCCACAATAAGTGGTTTCCCCTCGGCAGGCGCTTTTGCACCGGCGCCACTCGCCGCCCGCTCGAAATCCATTCAATCGAACTACCATGTCCGACACGCTTAAGGTCGAAACACGTAAAATTCACGGCAAGCGCCACAACGAGCGCCTTCGCCGCTCGGGCAAGTTGCCTGCCATTCTCTACGGCCACGGCGAAGAGCCCGTCAGCCTCATGCTCGGTTACGATCAGGTCCAGGCATCGCTCCGCCACGGCGCAAAAGTTGTCGACCTCGAAGGCGATGCCAACGGCAAAGCCCTCTTCCAAGATGTCCAGTGGGACACGTTCTACCAGATCCTGCTCCACGTCGATTTGCTTCGCGTTCACGCCGGCGAAAAAGTCACGGTCGAAGTGCCGATTGAACTCAAGGGCGAGGCCGTCGGCGTCCGCGAGGGGGGCGTCATCGAACAAGTCATTCACTCGATCGAAATTGAAGTCGCGCTCGATGTGATTCCCGAAAAGCTCCACATCAGCATCAAGAATCTCAAGATCGGGGATCACCTCACGGCGAAGGACATCGTCGACTTGCCCGCGGGCGCAACCATCCTTGGCGACGAGGATGAAATGATCGTCCATTGCGTAGCACCAGTGACTGAAGAAGAAGCGGAAGCCGGCGAAGAGGGTGCCGCCGAACCGGAAGTCATCAGCAAGGGCAAGGCCGACGAAGAGGAAGAAGCCGAAGAAAAAGAATAGTTTGGTCCCGCGACGGCTTGGTCGCTTCAGCGACCAGGTGCATTGCGGCATAACGGATGAAACTGATCGTCGGGTTAGGAAACATCGGGAGGAAATTCGAACAAACGCGGCACAACGTCGGCTTCAACGTGATCGACTTCGTTGCCAAACGCAACGGCGGCGACGCACCCAAAGCGAAGTTCGACGGCAGCACAGTAGATGTCACGATCGGCAGCGAACGTGCCTTGCTCCTGTGGCCGCACACGTTGATGAATCGCAGCGGACAAAGCGTTCAGGCGGCAATGGCGTTCTACCAACTGCCGCTCTCCGATCTGCTGGTCATTTGCGATGATTTCAACCTGCTGCTGGGCACGCTGCGATTTCGCAGCAAGGGCTCAGCCGGCGGACAAAACGGTTTAGGAGACATTATCAAGCGGCTAGGCTCGGAAGAATTCAGCCGCTTGCGAGTCGGCATCGGTCCTGTGCCAGATTCATGGGATCCCGCCGACTTCGTACTAGGAAAATTCGGTCCATCCGACCGCACAATAATCGAAGAAATAATCAATCGCGCCGCCGAAGCCGTCGAACACTGGACGACAGCCGGCACCGCCGCCGCGATGAACCAATACAACTAAAACACAGCGAGCCCGGGCGTCCCCGCCCCCGGCAATAAAAGGAGCCCGACCCTTGTCCGAACGAACCAACGTCTACGAAGCAATGATCATTTTCGACTCGAACCGTTACGCCCGCGAGCGTGCCGGCCTGTCAGCCGAACTCGAAAAAATGATCCAGGCCGAACAGGGCGAAGTCCTCGTTAGCCGCCTGTGGGAAGAACGCCGCTTGGCCTATCCCATCAGCGGCCAACGCAAAGGCGCCTACTGGCTGATCTACTTCCGCGGCCCCAGCTCGATGCTCACCACTCTCAACCGCCAGTGGGAAATTCACGAAGGAATCCTGCGGCACCTCGTTCTCAAGATTCATCCGCACATTGTGGATGCCGTCATCGAGCACGCCAAAGCCGGCCCAGCCCAACATGCCCCGGCGCCGGTTGCCGCTGCTCCAAGTCGTGATGTCGCCGCCATCGAAGTCCCCGAGTTCGAAGCCTAGTGATCCCGCTCTCTCGCGAACCGAATCGACAGGATTTCCCCGCGAGTCCCGAGCCCAGGCTCAAAACATTCGGCTTTTACCGCATCATTTATTAGCATCCGAAATTTATTGCCACCCCATTGCAGTTTTGATAGGTTGATGTGAGACACCGGAACGGGTGTTCAGTACCGGCAAACATCAAATCCCCACGCTTTAAATCGCTCCCTCGCGGAGAAAACACCATGGCCAGCTTCAACCGCGTCATCCTCGTCGGCAATTTGACTCGCGACCCCGAGCTCCGCTACATCCCTAGCGGCACCGCCGTTTCGGATATCGGCCTCGCCGTTAACGACCGCATCAAAAAGGGCGATCAGTGGGTCGATGAAACTACATTCGTCGATATCACCCTCTGGGGCCGCACCGCCGAAATCGCCAACGAATACCTGAGCAAAGGTTCGTCGATCCTGATCGAAGGCCGTCTCAAACTCCACACCTGGGAGAAGGACGGCCAGAAGCACTCCAAGCTCCGCGTCACGTGCGACCGCATGCAAATGCTCGGCTCGCGCGAAGGTGGCGGCGGCGGCGGTGGAGGACGTGGCCCCCGCGGCGGCAGCTCGCGCGGCGGCGGCGGTGGCGAACCACAATACGACGATTCCGAACAATATTCACCCGCCGGTGGCCCCCCGCCGAGCGATGACATCCCATTCTAGGGCTTGGCAACGAACGTTTTTCCTAGCTCCAAGCCCCCAGCCCCAGTCTCCCGATGAAAACCAAACAGCGCAAAATCAAACGCACACTCTCGACCCCTTACAAGCCGCTCCCCAAAGGCGAACGCGGCGGTGTCGAGCTTTTGCTCGTTCACGCGGTCGAGCACGTCGGCAAGCAGGGCCAGGTTGTCGAAGTTAAGCCCGGCTACGCGTACAACTATCTAATCCCGCACGGCCTGGCCACGCTCGCCTCGGACCATCACAAGCGCATGGTCGATAAGCACAAGGTGAAGCTGCAACAAATCGAGCTTGCCCGCCAGGCCGAGCTTCGCAAGCAAGCCGCCGAGCTCGCCAAGCAGAGCATCACGATCGAAGCCAACGCCACCGAAGATGGCCATCTCTATGGCAGCGTCGGCGCCGCTGATATCGTGGCCGCTCTCAAGAACAGCGATATTCACATGTCGACCGATCAAATCCGCCTTGAAGGCCCGCTCAAGGAACTTGGCCTGTACACGGTGAAAGTTCGCTACTCGAGCGAAGTCGAAGGCGAACTCAAGGTGTGGGTCGTGCCCGCCGTGGCGGCCGAAGCGTAGGCGCCGCCGACCTCGGTGCGCTCGCGCATATGCACACAGCCCCCGGCTCTGCCGGGGGTTTTTGCATGGCAAAGGATTAGGGCTCCGCACTCGCCGGCAACTCCAAATTTGCACGCGATAGCTTCCGCAAACAAGACGGATCGAATCTGTGGCCACCGTAGACCGCAAGCCGCGAGCCGAAGCCCCGCCAAAAATCAGCGAACTGCTCGATCGCCAGCCGCCGCGCAGCATCGAAGCCGAGCGGGCCCTCATCGGCAGCCTGCTTCTGCTCCCGGAAGCCTGCGATGAAGTCGCCCTCCTCGTCCGCGCTGACGACTTCTACGATGCAGCCCACCGCACCATCTTCAGCCACATGCTCGCGCTGCATGACAGTGGCAAGCAGATCGACCCAATTCTGCTTAGCCAACTGCTGAGGGACGCCGGCCAGTATGAGTCGGTGGGCGGTGCCGCATTCCTGCTTGAGCTTTCGCAAGAGGTGACGACAGCCGCGCATGCCGAATATTACGCGCGCATCGTTCGCGATAAAGCGGTGCTCCGATCATTGATCCACACGAGCACAGACATCATTCAAGAGTCGTACGAAACAGGCGTCGACGCCCGCCAGATGCTCGCCAAAGCGGAAGAGCGCGTATTTCGCATCCTCGATACCGGCCAGGAAAGCCAGGTGCAATCTGTCCACGATGTCCTCATGGAGGCGCTGACGAGGATCGATTCACGCCAGGACAAAAATAAGTGTCTTGGAATCGAAACCGGATTCGCCGACTACGACAAGCTCACCGGCGGACTGCAAAACTCGGAGTTAGTGATTCTCGCCGCCCGGCCAAGCATGGGGAAAACGGCCTTCGCGCTAAATATCGTGGAACACGTCGCGCTCGACGAACACGGACCGCAACGGCCAGTTCTATTCGTAAGTTTGGAAATGTCGGCCCTCGAACTTTGTGATCGAATCCTCTGCTCACGCGCTCAGGTCGATAGCTATCGAGTTCGCAACGGCATGATGAAAGCGGATGACTCAAGAAAGCTCGTGGCGGCAGCCAGTGCCATGAGCAAAGCACCCCTCTTCATCGATGATTCGCCAAGTCGCAACATGACCGAGATCGCGGCCACGGCGCGCCGCCTCAAGCGCCGCGAGGGGCTTGCCGCGGTCGTTATCGATTACCTGCAATTGATCGAACCGGATAACACACGCGACCCGCGACAGGAACAAGTCGCGCGCATCGCCCGCCGTCTTAAGGGGCTCGCGCGTGAACTAAGCATCCCGGTCGTTTGCCTTGCGCAGCTGAATCGACAAGCGGAATCAGGCGGCGGCGCGCACAAGCCGCAGCTTAGCAACCTTCGTGAGTCGGGTGCGATCGAGCAGGACGCGGACGTCGTCATGTTCATTCACCGCGAGGAAATGTACGCGCAAGACGACGATCAACGGCAAGCAGTAGCCGGCCAGGCAGAGTTGCTAATAAGAAAACAGCGCAACGGCCCCATCGGCGATATCAAGCTAACTTGGCGCGGAAATGTCACCCGCTTCGAAAACTACCAGCAGCCCGAATACGACGAATTCGCCGACTTTGGCCCCGATTCGCTGTAAGCTGCTGGTGCCACGAGATTAGACTATTTCGTAGTCAACTCGAAATTGATCTCATTATCGCCGGGCGTCACTTCGCGTTTCTGATCTGAACTCGCGCTGTACCGCGCTGGTATCGGGTGGGGACGTTTCATCGGCTTCCCATCCGGGCCAGGGATTGCTTTATCCGACAATATCCGGACCATGTGCGAGCCGATCGCGGCCCCTTGCTGTCCTCGTTTATAGCCGAGCACGTACCGACCATCTTGATCCGTATTACCGTACGATGGCGAACCACTTGCATCCGGTTGGAACATCACCGTCGCCCAGCCGACGGGTTCTCCGTCAAGTGTGACCCGGCCATGCACGGGCGCCAGCGCCGGCCCCGTTTTGCCGCAGCCTACGATGCTTACAAGCAATAGAAATTCGATCACTGTCCGATCGCGGACTCTGAGCATCGTTCTTCCATGCTTTAAAAAGCGAATGGCAGATTCCGGCTGTCTAACGTGTGGAATCAATGCCAAAGCGCTGCGTAACAACGCATTCCTTAATAGCTGAGATTGGCTCTTATCAATAGCTATCGGCCGTCAAATCATCGTTCCGTACGCCCAAGCGCTGATAGACGCCGATCATAACGCCGTTGTTCACAGATTTGAACACATCGGCCGTTATGTGTGGAGTGCCGCTTCCGTCGTAGTTATTCGCATCGTTGAAATCGATGTTGTCGTTAATGAAGTGGACCGAGCCATCGCAAAATGCAAACTGGGTGCCGCCCTTATGCTTGCTGCTGAAACCTTCTGTGCAAGTATTATGCTTTCCACTAAACGGATAATTCGGCGTGAGTTGGCTCACGCGCCCAACTTCCCAATAGGCGCCGTACATATTCGCGCCGGGCGGGTTTCGCACGCCAATCCAAGTGCCCGCCAGGCAAAATGAATCTCGTTCACCAAGCAGAAATGTTTGCGACGTACCGTCGGTAATTTGTTTAAGGCTTACCGGGAAACCGCCCTGAAAGACGCCGTTCCCCTCGCATGTTCTACGATCAGGCGCCCAGTCGGCCTCGGTGTGGTGCAGCGGGTCGGAGTTGCACTCGTAGTCGACGTAGCCATGCGACGCTACGTAGTTGGATGTCGACGGCAAGAACGGTTGATTCGGCAGCGTTTGGGAGTTTGTGCCCTTGAAATGTCGTTCCCATCCTTCGGTACCGAATCCGCGAGGTAGCGCCGCACCTGCCGAATTCGTCGCCGCGCCCTCCGGTGTCCCATCGTAAGGCATCAAATTCGGCGTATCATCCGAGGGGCAGCGAAACACGGGAAGCGGTGTTTGCACTGCGACCAACTCCTGCGGATCGGTTCTGGCAGCGATAAACAAGTCGGCTAATCGTCGTTGCTGGGGTTTAAGACGATCGTAAATCCCTTGTTCTTCAATATACGGCAAGGTATACGTCGACCACGCCCAACTCTCAACGGTAAGTGCTTGGCTTACGAATCCGACTGGCAGGTGCTTATTCGCAGATTCATAGTTGAGCACGCCGAGCGCAATGTTCTTGAGATTGTTCTGACATTGCGATCGTCGCGCAGCCTCGCGCGCCGCTTGAATCGCCGGCAACAACAGAGCCACCAAAATGCCGATGATCGCGATTACGACCAATAGCTCGACGAGCGTAAAGCCTTTCGACTGAAATTCCTGGCGACGAAAACCCGTCATTGCCTGCCCTCCAAGCCGGTCCGCTGGCGACTTTCCCCGTCTGCGTCTTGCGATTCCGAAGCGCCGTTCATCAAAGCACCTCCATTGCTTACATCACACAGGTCGTCGTGCGATCTTACGCCTAGACATCCCAATCGCCCATACCGAACCGATACCAAGAACAAGCAACGAACAACTTCCTGGCTCGGGCACTGCCGCTCCAGCGCTCAACGAGCTTCCGCTGCCCGAAGTATTGCCAAAACGGGCGCGCCAGGCCGTGTAGTCAGATGCATCCACGGTACCTATTGAATTGACTTCATTTTGCAGCGGGCCGCCATTGCGCCAAAGCACATAGTCCGCCGCGTCAACGACGCCGTTCCCGTTATAGTCCCCGGCAACACCCGTCACGGCGGATCCGACGGTTATTATTCCTGCGCCAGAGAAGTACTCATTTAACTTGAAAGTTGCAGAGCTCGTCGAGCTGCCGTAGGTGCCGTTCGCCTGGGCAAAACCGCCCAGCATCAGCGCAGCGACCTGCTCATTAATTCCCGTGCCTAAGGCCAAATAACCGACATCCGCCAAATTCGGCGTGCCACCACCCATGAGCGAAAGCGTCGCCGTATTTGCGATGGCATTCGTCACGCCGCTGGAAATCGTCAGCACACCGCCCGTGTTCGTCACGTTGCCACCGCCGAGCGTCGCCGCCGATCCACTTGCCGTGAGCGTGCCGCCTTCCACCGTCGTATCTCCGGTGAATGTGTTGGCCCCGGTGAACACGGTCGTGCCGCCCGCCATCCGGCGATAGGAGCCAGGCCCCGAAATCGCACCCGAGAACGTCTGCGTGCCGCTGGCATTTCCCGAATTGAGCCGCGCCGTGCGATTAGCATTGTTCAACCCCGCGGCAATAACGATCGGTCGACCAAAATCAAAACCGCTGCCGGAAAACTGAACTTCGAATTGGCTCGCGATACTAGATGTCGCAATGTTTTGAAGCGTTAGCGTGCCCGCAGTTCCACCAACGCTGTTGCTGGTAAAATTCACGTTCACCGTGCTGTCCACGGTCGCTCGATTGGTTGTTATCGAACTGTTCCCGGTTACGCTTACGGGATTGGGAATCGGGTTAACCGAAGGGTCGCGGCTTAATGTCGTATCCAGCGTGCCGCCCGCCAGCACCAGCGTGCCGCTCCCGTTGCCGAGCGTCGCGTTGTCGTCAATCCGGAGCTGGCCCGCCATCACGACCGTATTACCACCGTACGTGCTGTTCGGGTTGTTGAGCGTAAGAACCCCAGGACCCGCCTTGGTAAAGCCGTAATTGTTTCCCCCGTCTCCGACCGGGCCACGAAAGATAAACGTGCCCGTTGTGCCCGTTGTATTGCTTACCGTGATCGTTGGGTTTGCGGTTTTCAACGTCGTTACGGCGTCACCCTCGCCCGCGACAGTAAATCCAATCAGTTCGACGTTCGACGCCCCCATCAAAGCGCTAAAGCTATTCGTGATGTCAACATTTTCGGTCTGCAAGCTGCGGGAACCTGTTCCGCTAAACGTGAGAGTCCCACCGTTGAGCGTCAACTTCGCGTTCGAGTTGTTTCCGCCGTTGCTGCCCAGCATGTTGTTGGCGCCGATGCCAAGCGTCCCGCCGCTCAGGACGAATTCCCCATTCCAACTGGTATTCGAGGAATTTATATCGAGTTCCCCAGCGCCCGTCTTAACAATCTTGCCCGTGCTCTGCGAAAACAGGCCCGCTTGATAAACCTCAACTTCACCGGCGGCATCGTTAAGGGTCAATGTGCTGGTACCCACGTCGATGTGGCTGTTCTGCGTTGCCGCGGTTCCCGTGTTGATCGATGCGATCGACTTTACAGTATCCGAGAATCCGTTCAGGTCGATCACATCGTTCTTTCCCTGGATCTGCAACACCGATGTATCGGGAAGCACATTCGACGCGCCGAGCCGCAAAGTGGTGGCCGGCCCAGTCGCATTGTCGACAATCAGTGTGTTGCCTGTGTATGTATTGGCACCGCTCACAATGAGCGTTCCCGGTCCCGACAAGCTCAATCCCGTCGTGCCCGCCGCCGCCGAGCCACCGATCGGCGAAGCGATCGTGGCTGTCGTGCTATTTTGAAGAGCGATCCCGGCCGCCCCTGTAAGCGTTAGGCTCGTGCCGCCCGTAATCGTTACTGCACCTTCTTCAAAGCGAATCCCGCTCGCTGATTGGGTACCGCCGAGTGTCACGTTGTAAGTACCGGTGACATTCGATCCGGCCGAGAATACCGCGGTTTCGTCGGGCGCCCACGCCCCGGTCGCCGCGTTTCCATCGGGGTCAGTGCTCCAAAAGTTAGACGTGCCCCAGGTGCCGATTGCCGTATCGGTGTCGCTGCCGCCCGGGTTGGCCCCGTTCGAGTCCCAATACAAATCGGCTTTTGCAGCGGGAGAGCTTACGGCGAGAACAATCACTGATGCAATAAGCGATTTGCAAAACGTCATGGTGCATCTTCCTGTAAATAAATGGATCGACTGCGAAAGATATTTTCGAGGATTGGTCCTACCTCGATGCTACGTTCGCCAGCGGAGCCTGGGGCTCTCCGCTGGTTTAGGCATAACAACCATCAAAGCCGACGTCTTAACAGCGCACGATCCGCAAACCAAAACTTATAGGAATGCAAATCTTCGCACGTTTAAACTTTGATCAAAAGGTCTTCCTTCCGTTTGTCTTATGCACGGCTGCAATGCTTTGGCCGCATCCCAAGCATCGCGGCCGCCATGATTAGCGCCAAACACGCCGTCGAAGGTTCCGGAACAGTTACGCTCTCCCAATCCGTGCCTACTCGAATCTCGTCGATATCGATCTCGTTTGGATTCGAACCGGCCGCTATGCCTGCCCCAATGAGAAGGGAATTCGTGTGATCATTCGCACCAGACGCGCTATAGGTCCCCACCGTGCTCCCATCGGCGGCCGGAGCGCTCGCCGCACCGAAAGTTGCAGAGCTCGGGTTGACCCATAGCTCACTTAGGCCGCCGCTGCCGGCAGTGGCGCCTTCCGTCCACCGCGTGACAATCAGCAATGTGTCCGAGGTGCTGTAATCCGCAGGTTCCCAGAACGTCGTATTCGCTGCAGTAGTGGAC